>JBDRGH010000204.1:0-23721 GCA_043818015.1 Pseudomonadota bacterium | reverse complement strand
CGGATAACAGGCAGCAATGTTCTGGCTGTCTTTAATGGGTTACATATTGTTTCACCAACCACAGGGTGCACCTTTATCTGGGCATATTCGTCTTCAGAAAGCTTCCCCTGTTTTCGCAATATTGAATCAGGTATGGCAATCTTGCCGATATCATGCAGTATACCGGCGTACCTCAGGATCCTTTGATAGCTTTTGGGGAGGTTCATGTCCAAGGCCACATATGAAGCATACCGAGCGACCCGCTCGGAATGCCCTCTCGTGTACGGATCTTTTGCCTCAACAGCCAAAGCCAAGGTAAAGATAACATTTTGACTTGTGTCTAAATCATCATGAAAATGTTTCACTTTAAGCAATGATTTTACCCTCGTTAGTAACTCAACTCTGTTAAAGGGTTTACTGAGAAAATCATCAGCCCCAACCTCGATGGCCTTTATCTTGTCTTCAAGTTCTTTCAGGGCAGTTATCATGACGACCGGTATGAACTTAGTCTCGTCATCCTCCTTCAACGTCTTACATACCTCATACCCATTCACGCCGGGCATCATAATGTCAAGTAGTATCAAGTCCGGTTCGTCACTTTTTACTTTTTTCAGAGCTTCCTCCCCGTTGTAAGCTGGCACTACATCATACCCTTCAATATTCAAGTACTTGGTCAACATAACAACATTCTGGGGATTATCGTCGACTACCAGTATCTTAGATTCTTGGTCCATATCCTTACCCTTTTTGTACGATGTTGACGCTCTGGGTCCAAACCGCTACTAGGTAGCGTATTTGTACCGCCTTACCAGGTGTTTCAAAGGCAACCCGGAAGGAAACGAGCCATAAGCCAAAACGAAAGACGACCGACTAACAGAACTCATGAATTCAGAAACGTATCTATTCCAGCTCTATCATAACTCCTAGCTCCTCGCTCCTGGCCCCTGACTCGTCAAGCTCGCCAGAATCGACATCAGCCGTGTATTTCGGGACAACGAAGCTAAATGTGCTTCCTTCTCCAAGCTCGCTCTCAATCCAGATACTACCACCATGTTTCTCCACCAGTTTCTTAGTGATAGCAAGGCCTAACCCGGTTCCCTCAAATTTCCGAGCATGAGAACCATCTACCTGCCTAAATTCTTCGAATATCTTTGCTTGGTCCTCATATTTCAGTCCTATGCCGGTATCAGAAACCGAAATTTGAATGAAATCTCCTTCTAATGGAAGACCCGAGGGAGGCGCATTGGAACTCGGTAGTTGAGCCCTGACGTTAATGCTACCCCCTTCAGGAGTAAATTTGGAGGCATTGCTGAGAAGGTTCATAACGATCTGACTTATCCGCAACGCATCCCCGTATGCAAATCGGGCACCATCAACTATTTCAACAGCCAATGATTGCTGCTTCTTCCCCGCGATGGGCGACATGGTATCCCTCACGTCCTCGAGAACAAGTTCGAGGTCAACTTTATCCCAGTGAAATTCCATTTTGCCCGCCTCCACCTTGGATAGGTCGAGGATATCATTGATGATGCTTAGAAGGTGATTCCCACTTTTGTGGATATTACCGGCGTAGTCAATCTGTTCCTCGGTCATATCACCTGCAAGCCCATCTTTCAGTATCTCGGAGAATCCAATAATGGAATTGAGGGGGGTGCGAAGTTCATGGCTCATGTTAGCGAGAAATTCCGATTTAAGCCTGCTCATCTCTTCCAATTTTTGGTTGGCGGTGAGCAACTCGTCGTTGGCCACATGGAGCTCCCTTATTTTCTTCTGAATTTCTTGTTTTAACAGTTCATTATCTTTCCGGATGTTCGCCCTTGATCTCTTCAGGTACTTCCTGGTAGTCTTCAGGGACTCGTTCTGTTTTCTGAAGTCATCATAGAGGATAGCGTTTTCAATCGCCAGAGAGGCCTGTTTAGTCACTACAGATATGAGCTTCAAAGACTCCAGGGGAACGAGCCTCTCTTCTATGGGGGTAACTATAATAACCACCCCAAAAATATTTCTACTCGTAAAGATAGGAACCGTCACCGTGCTAACTTCCTGATTACCCCTCCGGAACATGGTGGCTCGAGTAACCACCGGTTTCCTTTGGGTTACTACCCAAGCCAACACTCCACTTTCTATCTGAGCATCCACCTCTTTTCTGCAGGCATCTTCTGCTTCTCGAGGCATAGCGATCTTAAAGCAGAACTCAGAGGTTTCATCGTCCACCAGAAACAGCGAACAGGCCTCCGTCTCGATCAATCCCACAATCTCTCTTAGGAAGTTTTGATATATAGATTCAACATTCTGAAGAGGGTTTACTTTTTGTTGAAAGTCAGTAAGGCTCTCGATTCTATCCAAAGACTCAAGAATGGCAAGATTGCTTCCTTCCAGGAACCTTATGCGATCCTTGGCCTTTTTAAGCTCTCCTTCTGTCCCTCGAGTGCGACGTGCAGACATGTCATCCCCAATAGTCTGAATCAATTGTCTCCCTGAGCCGGTGGAGCCAAGATCAGGGCTAGGTTCTCGTATTCCTCTTCTATCTCCTCCATCATGGGTTCAATTGCACTCAGCTTCAGCTCCAGTACTTCCCATGACCCTCTATCCAGAGGCGGAATCTCGTTATCCCCTCCAGAGCCAATGTTCTTTGCCCGACACAAGATATCGGCCAGGTGTATCACCGCTGCTTCCCGTTTGAATCTGGCAGAGAGGCCAGGCTCGTGATGAAAGGCGATACTTTCCACCAGTTGGATGGGCAACTTCCACCGTTCGGTCAACAACCTCCCAAGATCGGCATGGGTATAGTTCAAAACCTCCTTCTCAGCCTCAACCAACAGGGTATTCTTCTCTTCCGCTAAGGCTATAAGGCCAGCAAACTCTTCATGGAGAAATTGGTCTTCTATCACCTTGCCAATGTCGTGGAGAAGTCCAGCGACAAACATCTCTTCTATCTCCGGGTACCGGATGAATTTTGCCGTCGCCTTCGCTCCTATAGCGCAGCCTATAGAATGATGCCAGAATTTTTCCCGATCAAATAAGCCTCCGTTCGCTTGATCAGGAAATAAGTCAAAAATCGAGCTGGCCAAGACGAGATTCTTTAAAGCGTTAAATCCTATGATGCTGACAGCCCGAGTCACTGTTGATACCCTTTGGGGCAAACTATAAAACGCAGAATTTACCAACTTCAATACCCTGGCGGTTAAGGCCGGGTCCTCAGAGATAACATCTCCGAGGTTAGCCGCCGACGTCTTAGGGTTCTGAACAAGTTCTGTGACCTTGGAAAGGACTGTTGGCAGCGTCGGGAGAGATTCTATCCGTCCAACGATTTTTCTCAATTCAGCTTTTTCCACCTTTTTCCCTCCACTAAGGGTTAAGTATCTTCTTCATCATCTGTTTCTGGGCTACCCTCATTATCTCAACCATTACCTCATCCTCTAGCACGTGAGAAAATTTGTCCTTTAACGCTTTACTGAGGGCCATCGCTTCGGGGTTCTTATCATCAACAGACTCAAAATCCACTACGCCTGGCGCTTCGACTCCTTCAACGGCAGCCTCTGTTACACCCCACGACTTAAAAATGGATATATGCTTCTCTGTTACCTGTACCCCTTCTCTTAGCAACATCCTTCCATCGGGCGTACATACTGGCTCCTCCAGCCTCATTCCGGGCTCCAATTCACTTATATTTATAATGCCCATTTTCTCCACTCCTCATTAGGTTATGATCAATCTTGCTCGTCCTGTCCTCCTGCTACACTGCCGAACAAGAGCCTTCCAACATCCCCTGACTCCACCAGGCTGCGCACGTTCCATCCACGCGGAGGGCGGAACCGAAAATTCAGAGCGTCTATGCCATATTGATAATCTCTCCCGTTATCTGGGACGGTGACATCACCGTGTCTACCACTCCAGCCTCTATGGCGGATTTAGGCATTCCAAAGACCACACAGGATTCCTCAGACTGGGCGATAGTCCTCCCGTTTCGTTTCTTAATATCCTTCATGCCCTCCCTTCCATCATGCCCCATACCGGTCAATATTATCCCCAGACTCCTCTCTCCATAGACCTCTGCAACAGAGGACATGGTGACATCAATCGAAGGTATATGGGGCGCGTCTCTCGGCTCTTCCGATAATTCAACGGTTACCTCAGTTGGTTTTCGTTTGACCACCTTCATATGGAAAGCCCCTGGGGCAATCAAGACCAACCCTGGCCTGACCACATCGCCTTCCTCCGCTTCCTTTACTTCAATCCGGCTGATCTGATTAAGCCTCCGAGCAAAGGGCTCGGTAAACACAGCGGGCATATGCTGTACAACCAAAATACCGGCCGGCAGATGTGCCGGAAGGCTGGGAAGAATCTCGTGGAGGGTCTTGGGACCACCCGTTGAGGTTCCGATAGCTATAGCCCTTACCCTGTGGCTTGAAGTTGACCTTGAATCTGAAAGCAGATGTGTACCGGGTCTTGCAGCCACAGAGGAGCTTTTACTACCCATCGATGTTTCAAGTCTTACCCTTTGTCTCACAATTGATTTGATCTTTGAAGTAAGTTCCTCCTTTACCCTAACGATGTTCAGTGCAACATTCCCGAGATTCTTAGGGATAAAATCAACAGCACCCGACTCCAAAGCGTCTAGCGTTACCTGAGCACCCTCCTCGGTGAGTGAACTCACCATTAAGACAGGTACCGGTGCCTTTGCCATTATTATCTTCAGGGCCTCAAGTCCATTAAGACGCGGCATATCTATATCCATAGTGACGAAATCAGGCTTCAAATTCAAAACCTTCTCTATGGCCTCCTCACCATCCCGGGCCGTCGAAATAACCTCAAGTTGTGGGTCTGACTGGATCATACTGGTAAGGGCCTTCCGCATGAAAGCAGAGTCATCTACTACCAAAACACGAATGCGCGATCTCACAATCTTCCTCCCTTTTTCGCTAGCGCTACCCTTACCAGTGGAAATGTCTCTCCCTGTCGACTCCTTCTCTCTTGCTCACTTCTCCGCGTGTCCACTACGTTCCCCAGAGACCAACTGCAATCGTAGACTGACCCATACCTCTGTGGTTAACCAGCCCTGCAATCACATATCCTCATTTAACGAGCTTTTATTTGAAGCTCACTGCTGTCTTCCTTTTCGTTAATTCCTTATAAACGCATCACCACAAGACCTCCAAACACCAACATCAAAATATCATTTCCCTCTTACAATCCAGGTGTCAAAGTACGCGCGGCCCCTCCATTTGCCTTGCAATCCATCGTTGACCCGTTTATAGCTTAAACTTACCCACCAACCTTTCCAGTTCGTCGGTACAACTGCTCAGTGCCTGGACAGCGCAACCCCCTTCCTCCGCACTGGTTGCAGTCCGCTGGGTGAGAGTGGATATACCTTCCACGCTCCTCGCAATCTCGTCCGTTGCCTGGGATTGTTGTTCTGCAGCAGTTACTATCTGACTAACTAAGTCCGTTATCTTTTTTGCCCCTTCTATTATTTCTCTCAATGCCTCCCCTGACTGATTGACTAAACTAACCCCTTTCTCGACATCACTGGAACCAGACTCCATTGAAGTGACGGCCATACTTGTTTCTTCCTGTATGGCCTTGAGAGTAGCAGATACCTCTTTTGTCGCTCTAGTGGTCCTCTCAGCAAGCTTCCTGACCTCATCAGCCACGACGGCAAATCCCCTTCCCTGCTCCCCTGCTCTGGCAGCCTCTATGGCGGCATTCAATGCCAGAAGGTTTGTCTGATCAGCTATGTCATCTACGACTCTGATTATCTCTCCAATCTCATGTGCTTTCCGGCCTAACCCTCCGATACTCGAGGCAGACTCGACAACTTTGGCAGCAATCTTCTCGATGCCTTCTATTGTCTGGGTTACTACCTCGCCGCCCTTTTTGGCATACTCCATAGCCTGACCGGCTCTATCGGATGCATTACTGGCATTTTTTGCGACTTCAAAGACGGAGGCAGCCATTTCTTCCACTGCTGTTGCCACTTCCGCTGTCTGGTTCTTTAGGGCGCTTGTTCCCTTTACCATCTCTCCATTCGTTACCACTATCTCTCTGGAGGCCGCCGCTAATTGATGAATACCATTGACAACCTCGCTGATGGTAGTGCAAAGATCATCCATAAACGAGTTAATCCCGCTTGCTATCTCACCTGCCTCATCCCGGAATGTGACAGGTAACCTCGTTTTCAGATCTCCCTTAGCCTCTGCCATATCCTTTATCACTGCGCTAACCTTTTCTATGGGCTTGGTGACGACCCTCATGATTGCTCCGAGCCCCATGACAACTACCGTGACACAACTAACCAGAAAAAAAGTAACATTCCAAAACTTGATGCCGATCTTCCCCACACAGAAGGCAAAAAACGCTACAAGTCCTACCATCGGTAAGACAAGCAGAGTAATCTTTGTGATGTACTTCCATCCGAACCTGGCGTACATCACTATGCCTATCACAGACAGAATAAAGGCCTGGAGCCCGGCCATCACTAAATAATCCGCATCCATTTGAACCCCTCGTCTTTTCTACTTAACTCTCTCGCGCTAACCGTTCGCTCTTCTCCAGGAAGCTTAGGAGACCTTTCAAATCGTCTTCGTACGTGTTAACAAACTTCACCCCTATGTGGTACTTCTCCCCCTTGGATACTTCCTCTACTCTTACTACTTCAGCTATCGCTGTAATGGGTTTCGATGTGTAACTTTCATTCATCTTAAGGAACCCCGGGCGGTAGTTATGCCAACCTTGGAGGGTTATATCGAGCCGAAGCACCGTTCCACTGTCTATCATGTGGTCCGTTTCAAACAACAGCCCTCCACCTCCAATATTCTTTATCCTTCCCGTCCACACCTTCTGATTTTTCAGGGGATATTCCAGTTTATTGTATTCGACTTTTGATTCCTTTAGTAGCCGCGCAAAAGCCCTTTTTTCACCAGCCTCAGCCCCCTCACTCAACACGGTGTTCCCCCCTTTCTCAGTGCTCGACCTTCAATCCATCACGCGTGGCCCATTACGTCGGATATGGCAAGTTTGACTAAACCTCCCACGTCGACAATTAATGTTACATGTCCGTCGCCCATTATCGTCGCTCCAGAAATCCCTTGTGTACTCTTGAGGTATTCGCCCATTGACTTTATAACTACCTCTTGTTGACCGATTAATGAATCCGTTATAAGTCCCACCTTCTTCTCAGCTAAACCAACAACGACAACGTATAGTCTGTCTGCTTCTCTGGAAGGAGGCATCCCGAATATGTCGTGCAGTCTTATGAGGGGAATTACCGTGTCCCGCAGGTGTAAGACTTCTTTTCTTTCTACGGTCTGGACTTGAGAAGGAAGTACCCTGATAATCTCGACAATCGACGCCAGAGGGATAGCGAATATCTCTTCGTTAACTTTAGTTAAGAGCGCCTGAATGATTGCCAGGGTCAACGGAATCCTTATTCTCATCTCTGTTCCCTGGCCAGGGCTTGATTCCAGTTCGATAAGCCCGTTCATATTCTCAATATTGGTCCTCACTACATCCATCCCAACCCCCCTCCCAGAGACATCGGTCACAACCTCTGCAGTGCTGAACCCCGGGGAAAATATAAGGTTCAACGCCTCTCCGTTGCTCATAACTTCTGCCTCTGTGTCCGAGAGAATCCCCATCTCCACTGCCCTGGTTTTTAACATCACGGGATCAATCCCTCTCCCATCGTCCTTTATCTTGATAACTACATGGTTGCCTTCGTGGTGAGCTGATAGACTTATAACTCCCTTTGGAGCTTTACCTGTCTTTACCCTTTCTTTAGGTAACTCAATTCCATGGTCAGCAGAATTTCGGAGGAGGTGAACCAATGGGTCACTTATCTCTTCGATAACGGACTTATCTAGCTCGGTATCGCCACCGGATATTATAAGCTCTATCTCCTTGCCGAAATTCCTTGTCAGATCTCTCACCATTCTTGGAAACTTACTGAAGACCCGGCCAATGGGTACTAGTCTAGTCTTCATAACAGACAGTTGAAGGGCACTGGTCACCAACTCCATTTGAGCCACAGCCTCGGTTAGCTCTTCAACAACTCTATCACCCCTGAACTTCTCAGAAGCCTGCCAGCTCAGCTGGGCTAGTCTATTCTTGGCTAATACTAACTCTCCAACCTGATTCACCAGATCATCAAGGCGCTCTACATCCATCCTTATGGTCTGATCGATCCCCACATCAAGTGACTTACTCTGTTTCCCCAAAGCACTCTGCAGTTGTCTCTCGGCGACAGGGTCCGTCTCTCTTAGGGTATCCTCGATCATCTTATGTCCTAGTCCTACCTCCTGGGATACATGTTTATCCCCTTCTATCAGTGCCGCTTCCAACCTCTTGACAATATCTGAGATATCAATACTCCCTCCACCGTCGTTCCCCCCATTACGAATGCTTTCCACGAGCCCCTTCGTTATATCAACGGAATCAAGTATCACAGTCATCATCTTAGGGGTGACCTCCATCTCGCCCTGACGGAGCTTATTTAATATATGTTCCATATCATGGTTGAGCTTGACGATTTCAGAAAAACCCAGAAATGAGGAGGCCCCTTTTATGGTGTGAACTGAACGAAATATCTCATTTAATAGCTCAGGGTCATCAGGGGTCTTTTCCAACTCCACAAGATTCCTATCAAGGCCATCTAGTAACTCCTTCGTCTCCACCACAAACTCCTGGATGACCTCCTCCATATCATCCCATTGTCCATTTTCTGGCATAATTCCCCTGAATTTCAGACCTTGTCCAGGCGAACCTCATAGCCTCAAACATCATTCCTGAGACTCGCCAATATTTCGTCAACGAGCCCCTGGTTTGACCCAATAGACTCAGACGGATCCGTTACCTTCCCTACCACCCCTTGCCTTCTCTCCACCTCTTTAACCAAATACTCTGCGTCCTCCTTGCTAATTCCAAAGGCAACTATCAACTCCCATACTTTCCTCTCAACATCTTCCATCAAGTTTATGAGCTTCTTGATTTTTTGGCCAGTCAGATCCTGGAAGGAAAGGGCAGCAAGTACCTCTGTAAGACTGTCTTGATTCTCGGCATCAATCCTTTTCATCGTCTTGATAACACTCTCCAATGCCTTGCCGTTACTTGGTACGTCTGTCTTTATAGCCACCAGTTTTGCTATCTGGCCGGAAAGCTTTCTTTGGTTCTTCAATATCTTTTCTGTCAACGACAGAATCCTATGGGTAGCTGCTTCAGTGGTCTTACCAATATCTGAAAGCTGGTTAGATGCTTCTGGTATTATCTTATAGCTAAATTTTATGGACTCGGGTAAGGATTGGAGTTTTCTTCTGGTTTCAGTGATATACTTTGCCAGACCACCCAGTTCCTTATAGAGTTTAGAACTCGCTTCTTCGTAAAACCCGTCTCCGGTCAATGCCTTGGTCATTTCCATCAATTTTCTCACGGACAAATCACCAATCCTGCTATACCCCTGCTTTCTTAGATTTTTCATTACCTATTGCCATTGCCTTTCGATGTGATAGAGATATGCTGCGCACCGCTGAGGGAGCGAAGGCGTAGTTCGCACTATCCTTGGAGTATCTGGGTGATCTTTTGCTTCAGTATTTCAGCGGTAAATGGTTTCACGATGTAATTGGACACACCGGCTTTAACTGCTTCAACTATTTTGTCTTTTTCACTTTCCGCAGTAACCATCAAAAAGGGAATATTCTTGAGCTTCTCATCTCCTCTCACTCCCTTTAACAGGTCAAGCCCCGACATCCTGGGCATGTTCCAATCGGAGATAACGAAGTCGATATCCTCTTTCTTCAACTTTGCCAGTGCAGCGTTACCGTCATCGGCCTCAAGGATATTAACGTATCCGAGTTGGCGCAGGAGGTTTCTCATTATCCTCCTCATCGTTGAAAAATCATCGACTATTAGAATCCTCATTTCTTGATCCGACATCCCGCGCACCTCCCACAAGATATCCACTATTTACATCGGAAGGTTAAAGGTTCTACTTGAGACTAAATATCTAAGAAGAAAAACAACTCTCGTTTCGCCACCTGGTTTCAGTCACTAACCACCTGTTTCAGCTTCCCCCTCAGTTGAATTATGGCTTCGGTATGAATCTGGGAAACCCTTGATTCCGTAATCCCTAAAACCATACCTATCTCTTTCATAGTAAGTTCTTCATAATAATAAAGGCTAATTACTAAACGTTGTTTCTTTGGTAATTCATTTATCGCTTTAGCAATGACTGCTTCAATCTCTTTCACTCTTAGCTCGAGTGAGGGATCCTTACTATATCCCTTGATAAAAAAGTCTACGACCTTCTCTCTCCCCCTCTCTGAGCTATAACCCAGTTCTTCGAGATTGATCAAATTAATCCCGCTGGCCTTATTCATCATATCATGGAGTTCTTCGATCTTCACACCGAGCATTCCAGCTACTTCTTCCTCTGATGCGGCCCTTCCCAACTTTTGCTCAAGCTTTACATACGCCTGCTCCAACTTATGGATCTTTTGACGGATAGATCGAGGCACCCAGTCCAAGGATCGCAATTCGTCTAATATTGCCCCTTTAATTCGGAACTCTGCATAGGTCCTAAACTTGACGCCTCTTTTAGGATCAAATTTTTCTATGGCATCGATCAAACCAATTATTCCTGAGTTGATAAGGTCGTTGACCTCTATATTCGGCGGTAGACGGACGGCCATTCGTCCCGCAATATATTTGATCAACGGAGCATATTCCAGTATCAGTTCGTCCCGCAGGGAAGGGTCAATCTTGCGCGATCCCTGCTCCCACTGCTTTAACACGGCCGCTTTCACTCTGCCTCCATTTGTCTGGCCTACTGCTAGCTCATGAGACAGCCCACGATACAGACGATTACCCCAAATATAACGGCCAATTCAAGAGACCTCAATAAAGCGACTACAGGGGCAATCCCTATCGCTATCTGGCTGATCGCTACTACCAGTAGAACTGCTAAAGAAACGGTTACGGTCAATTTCACTGCAAATAATGTCATGTCCCCAACACCTGGCTTCTGGCCCTTCCGGTTGATCAGTCAACCTGAAGAAGGTGTCCCAAAAAAAACTGTATATTCCCTTTAGAATTTGCCGGTACCGGTAATTCACAGACCCTTTTGGCCAGTGCATCAAAGCACCTGTTAGCCTGTGAGTTCGGATATGCCTCCCCCAACACCCTCTGTTGTCGTACTGCCTTAGGGATATTTTCGTCCCGCACTATATATCCGAGATAATTTATGGATATATCCAGAAATCGTTCTGCAACCAAGCTCAGCTTCCTGAAAACACTCATGGCCTCATTGGCACTTACAACACAGTTTACCAGCAAATTGAAACGCTTCTCTGAATATTCCTTTGAAAGGACCTTCATTAATGCATATGAGTCCGTTATAGAGGTGGGTTCGGGAGATACGACCACCATTATTTCCTGGGCGGCTACATTAAAGTACATCACATTAGATGAAATACCAGCCGCTGTATCTATTAGAAAGATATCAATACCATTATCGAGCATAGCCAACTCTGTTAGTAATCGGAGCTTCTGTTCTTTATTCAATTCGGTGAGTTCCTGTATACCGGAACTGGCTGGAAGGATATCCATCATCCCCGGTCCTTTAACAATAATCTCTGAGATATCCTTCTCCCCTTTAAGCACGTGGTATAGATTAAACTTTGGGGTAAGACCCAATAGAACATCGAGATTACCCAATCCCAAATCCGCGTCTAAGACCATTACTGTTTTACCTATTTGAGTCAACGCAAAGGCCAGATTAGCAACGATATTAGTCTTACCTACCCCCCCCTTCCCGCTGGTAATCGCTATTATCCTCGAAGGCTTTTCTATCCTCAACCTTCCTTTCACAAACGGTTCTTCCGTTCCATAGATAGTATCCTTTGTCATCTTTCTTAAGGTGCTTGCTTGATCCATCACATCATGCCTCCACGTACGAATTCTAACCTCACCAGAAACCAACAGATGTAGTTAAGACCTTTCGTTTTCACGTTCAACCCCACTGTTTCCCTTCAGAATCAACTCCAAGATCCGTTCTCTCGTAGCTACTTCAATATCTTCGGGAACCTTTTGGCCCGTGGTAAAATAAGAAAGAGGAACCTTCGAACGTATAGCCTGGTTGAGTAGCGTTCCGAAAGTCGAGCTCTCATCGAGTTTTGTAAATAGTAATCGATCGATGGGGACAACCTTGAATCTGTCGTAGATGTCATCGAGGTCCTCTTGTTTGGTCGTTGCACAGAGAACCAGATGCGTTTCAATAGGAACCGTGGTATCGAAGAAAGCCGCGAGCTCTGACATTTGGGACTGGCTTTTCTGGCTTCTCCCTGCCGTATCAACCAGGATAATGTCCTTATCTCGATGAGCCTCGAGAATTCCTTGAATCTCGTTTCCGTGCAGAACCACCTCTACAGGGACACCGATAATCCTAGCGTATATCTTGAGTTGCTCTATGGCTGCAATCCGATAAGTATCGAGGGTAATTAGGGCAACTTTCCTTTTATCCTCAAGGACCTGCTTGGCTGCTATTTTGGCAATAGTAGTAGTCTTTCCGACCCCCGTCGGGCCAACAAAGGCTACTACTTGTCGCCTCCCGTCGGAAACCTTAAGTGGACCAGACACCCTCACAAGCCTCTTCAAAATGCTATACAAACAGTCCCGCACTCTCTCATCCATTTGGACCTCTCCTTCAGAGAGAGTTTCTCCGATCTCTTTAACCATATTGAGGGCGAGCCCCTCTTCAACCCCACTGCCCACAATCTGCCCGTATAGACACGACAGATTTTCAGGAAGCTGGGAAATCATCTGGGGTAGATTATTGCGGGTAAGGGACCATACCATTCCCTTCAAATCTCTTATTTCTTTCTCAAGCGGCCTCAAGAGAAGATTGGTCTTAGTATAATCATAATCCTCTCTCTTTCTCACAAGGCCTCTGAGATCGCGGGATGCAGCATCCGGGTCTGCAGCTGCGGTGACCTCTACCGTCTGTCTGCCCAGAATACCGAAGACTCCTCCTCCCCTTTTAACCTTCCTCGTGGAAAGAATAACGGCATCAGAACCAAGCTGACGTTTAACCAACTCCAATGCCTCTGCCATATCCACCGCTTCGAACTTCTTAACTTGCATCGGGTAGCCTTACAACTCCAACGGACTGAATTTTTACGTTGTCAGCTATCTCATTGGGAGATAGAACAACTAACTTGGGGATAAATCTCTCTGTTAAGCTCTTAAAATGCCTCCTGATGAGAGGAGAACATAAAACTACCGGCTGATAGCTGACTGGAAAGGCCTTCTCAAGCGCCTGATTCAATTGGGACAGAACCCTGTGGGCTAAATTAGGCTCTATGGCCATATAGAATCCCTGTTCACTCTGTTGGATAGAATCTGCTAGAATCTCTTCCAGTCGCGGGTCCAGCGTTATCAACTGTATCTCCCCTGCCGGTGTCTGATGCTGCTTCGTAATCGTTCTTGCCAATGCTTGTCGGACATACTCGGTAAGGAAGTTTGTATCCTTGGTAATAGGCGCATAGTCAGCCAATGTTTCCAGTATAGTGAGTAGATCTTTTATAGGAACCTGTTCCTTCAAAAGGTTCTTAAGTACCGATTGAACCCCTCCAAGGGATAGTAGGTTGGGGATCAACTCCTCTAAGACTTTAGGATAATTCCTAGAACCATTATCCAGGAGTGCTTGAACCTCCTGTCGTCCCAATAGCTCATGGCAGCGGTACTTAACTACCTCGCTCAAATGCGTGGCCAAAACGATGGAGGGCTCAACTACAGTAAATCCTGCAAATTGAGCCTTTTCTTTTTCTTTCTCTTTTATCCAAAAAGCCGGCAACCCAAACGCAGGTTCTTTAGTGGCTATGCCGTCGATCTCGATCTCGGAGCCGCTGGCATTCATAGCAAGATAATGACCCATCATTAATTCGCCCCTTGCTATCTCATTTCCTCGAAGTAGGATGGAATATTCACCCGGCTTGAGTTGAAGATTATCTTTTATATGTATTGGAGGAACGATTATCCCCATGTCTATGGCGAATTGACGTCGAATAGATTTAACTCTTTCTAATAGTTCTCCATCTTGATCAACATCAACCAGTGGGATAAGACCATAGCCCACTTCCAACTCCAGGACATCCAGGGTGAGCAGAGAGTCCACTTTCTCTGGCGTACGCTTCTTTGCAACTTGATCCAACCTTTTCTTCTCATCTTCTCCTTCGGCCCTTCTTGCTCTGAAGGTTGTGACAGCAACTGCTCCAACCAAGGAGGCCAAGATAAAAAAGGGAATGTGGGGCAGCCCTGGTATAAGTGCGAAAAGAAAGAGAATCAAGGATGCAATGCCCGTAGCCCGCGGATGAACCAGTATCTGGGTGCTTATCTCCCTACCCAAATTCGTGTCTGAAGCCGCGCGAGTCACTACAATTCCTGCTGCGGTAGACACGATCAATGCAGGAACCTGAGAGACCAGCCCATCCCCTATCGTCAGAATGGTATAGTTCTGTACAGCAACGGAGAAAGACATTCCCTGCTGGAAGACACCTATAACAAAACCCCCAACAATGTTGATTATCGTAATCAGTATCCCGGCGATGGCATCCCCACGAACGAACTTACTGGCTCCGTCCATAGCTCCATAGAAATCGGCTTCTTGGGAAATAGTCATCCTCCTCTTCCTTGCCTCTTCATCGTCTATGAGCCCGGCGTTTAGATCGGCATCTATACTCATCTGCTTTCCCGGCATAGCATCCAACGTGAAACGGGCTGCTACCTCTGCAATCCTTCCAGCCCCCTTGGTAATAACCACGAAATTAATTATGACCAACATCAGGAAAACTATAAGACCAACTACATAGTTGCCGCCCACTACAAAACTGCCAAAAGCCTTAATTACCTGCCCCGCAGCACCAGTCCCTTCATTCCCGTGGAGAAGAATCAATCTGGTCGAGGCAACATTCAGAGATAACCTAAATAGTGTCACAACTAAAAGTAACGATGGGAACACCGAAAACTCAAGCGGTTTAAGGGTATACATAGCTACCAAGATGACTATCAGAGAAAAGGTAATGTTAAACGACAGGAGGAGATCCAGCAATGGTGTTGGTAATGGTATGATCATTACTACTAAGATCCCCATTACGGCAACGGCAAGAATTACATCGCTGTTTTCAGTCAGTAGGGGGAGTGCCACCACCTTTTCATTTGGGTTTGCCATGTTAAGCCCCCCTTACTCTTCTAAGGCGATAGACATATGCGAGAACCTCCGCAACAGCCTTATAGAGTGCCGCAGGGATATACTGCCCAATATCCACCAACTTGAACAGAGACTTTGCTAGTGGTTTGTTCTCTACGACCAGCACACCGCTCAGTACAGCTTTCTCCCTGATGCGTTCAGCAACAAACCCAGCCCCTTTAGCCACAACCTTTGGGGCGGGCATCGTCTCACTGTCATACCGTAGTGCGACAGCCAACTCAGTTGGGTTTGTAATCACTACATCGGCCTTTGGGATTTCTGCCATCATACGACGTTGAGCCATCTCTCTTTGAATACTCCTGATCCGTGCCTTGATTAGAGGATCACCCTCCCTCTGTTTAAATTCGTCCTTCACCTCTTGTTTGGACATCTTCAGGTTCTGTTCATAATCCCATCGCTGAAAGGCGTAATCGAGGATCCCTAGGGGGATCAAAACCCAAAGGGTCCGTACACAAATCTTGAAAGAGACTTCCCCAATATAAGCCAGTACACCACCGGTCTCCATCATCATGAGAGGCAAAAAGTTTTCCCGCTCCGCCTTCACCGTAACGAAAGCGATATACCCAACGATAGCAATTTTTGCTATCGACTTAGCCGTTTCCATCAGGGATTGGGTGGAAAACATCTTCGCCACACCTTTAATTGGATTTACCTTGGACAGCTTCGGAATCAGAGGGTCTGCGGTAAACAAAAACCCCTTTTGCAGGATATTTCCCCCGATTCCGGCAACCATTACTGCAAGCATTAGTGGGGCCAAAAGCACGGCCATCTGTCTCAAAACCCCCAATAAAAAATGGTACACATTGGTTTCATCTAACTGAAGAGTCCCAATACTATCAAGAATACCCTGTATCATCACCGATAGGTGGTGAATCATATATGAGCCAAAAAAGTAGAACACTAAGAGACTCCCCAACAAGACCACGATAGTGGGGATTTCTCTGCTCTGGGCAACCTGTCCCTTCTTCCTGGCCTCTTCTCGACGTTTCGGTGTAGCAGGCTCTGTTTTCTCGTTATCTTTGCCTCGGGGCATTACTTACTCCTGTGTCTTTACGCTAATTGTGAGTTCACGTAACTCACATCGCCTTTAGGAGAAGAGAAATATCCGTCCATAGCCCGTTGAAAATCCCTCTTAAAAAGAAGTGAAAGAGGGGTAAAGAAAGTCCTAAACCAATTAAACCGACAGCTATCTTCAGCGGAAAACCGACTATAAAGACATTAACTTGGGGTACCGTTCTGGCAATGAGACCCATAACTACGCTCGTAAATAGCAGAGCCGCTATCAGAGGAGCCCCTACTTGCACCGCGATTATAAACATCCTGTTAGCCAATCCAAGGATAGACTTCATCAGGAGTGGAGAAAAAGTGAAGTCACCAGGACGAACCAGCTGGAAACTACTGACGATTGCCTGGATGAACCAGTGATGGGCATTAATGGACAAGAATATCAGTATGGCTACGATATTTTTAAACTGAGCAATGATAGAGATCTGGGCGCTTGTCTGAGGATCCATTACGTTCACTATGGCGAATCCCATCTGGAAACCCACTAATTGGCCTGCCAATTGAACGCCGGCAAAGAGCAGTCGGGCAGAAAACCCGATAATTACCCCGATGAGGACCTCGGCCGCTATAGTGAGACCAAACGACAGCATATGAGTCGGGAACACAATCTCCATCGACCGAAGTAATGGGAAGAGGATTGCGGCTATCAAGAGCATCAATCCGACTTTTAACTGCATGGGTAGATTCCTGCTTCCGAAGATCGGGGCGGTCATCAATATGGCGCCCACCCTCACCAATACCAATAGAAATGACTGGAATTGCTCTACCCCGAAATTGAATAGGTCCATCTTAGCTCTCTGCTTGTTGTTCACGGTCCAGATGAGTCATCTTGTCAAAAACCCCTGACCCGTTTTTCAACGGATATAGTTCGGTATGCTAATGAACAGGTTTGTTGTAAAACTGGTGAACATCTCTAACATCCATGGGAAAAATATTGCCAGCGCAATAATTACAGCTATGATCTTAGGGATAAAAGTTAGAGTCATCTCGTGTATTTGCGTAACGGCCTGAAAGATTGCTACGATTAGACCAGCAGTCAATCCAAAGGCCAACATCGGAGCAGATAGTAAGACAGCAATCTTTAGTGCTTCCATAGTAAAACTAACAACGAATTCTGGTGTCATATTCCATTACCTGATCACGGTTCAGAGTTAAGAGCTCACAGCCTATCTGGTGCCACCTTGTAACCGAATAAGCGTCCTTTGGGATACTTCTTGATCACTCTCATCATGCAAAACTTTTTACCAAAGAGCCTATAATCAAGTACCATCCATCAACGAGGACAAATAACATTAACTTAAAAGGCAAAGAGATCATTATTGGTGGTAGCATCAACATACCCATAGACAAGAGGACGCTCGCCACCACCATATCGATAATGAGGAAAGGTACATAGACCATAAACCCTATCTGAAATGCAGTCTTCAGTTCACTTATTATAAAAGAGGGGATGATTATTGATGTAGGGACATCTGAGGGATCTTTAGGTCTTTTAATCTTCGAAATATTTACGAATAAAGCCAGATCTTTCTCCCGGGTCTGCTTGAGCATGAACCCCCGCAGTGGCTCGACGGCAACCTCTAATGCCTCCTTGTAGTCAATCTCACCCCCTAGATATGGCTGGAGAGCCTGGTTATTTACTTGATGCCAAATAGGCGACATGATGAAGAAGGTAAGAAATAAGGCCAGCCCTATGATTACCTGATTTGGGGGCATCTGTTGCGTACCCATAGCTTGACGAAGGAATGATAAGACCACGACTATTCTCGTAAACGAAGTCAACATAATGAGAATAGCCGGAGCCAAGGACAGAACTGTCAGCAGAAACAGTATCTGTAGAAGAACGGAGACTTTGGCTGGTTCTTCTGTGTCACTTACCCCCAGCGTGATCGTGGGAAGAGGAATAGACTGGGCAGCGACTGCTGAAGCATAGACAGAGTTTAGAATGACGAAGAGGAGCACCAGGCTCAGTGTGACCCTAGACCACCTTCCCATCCTGAATCTCCCGAGTTTCCAAAGCATCATTGATTCCATATCCTTCGCATTTATTCAAATTCAGCACAGTCTTCAGATGTTGCTTATTGACTTTCCACAAGGCCAAGAGAAAACTCAAGAACCCGTTCTCATTTGGAAATGAAGGGCTTTTCTCACATATCCTTCAGTTTACTGACCCTTTCCTTAATCGAATTGGTCAGTCCTGAGAGCGTTTCCTCTCTTCTGGCCCCCTTCAACTTTGAAGATACCCTTCTCAATTGATATTCAAAAGAAGATCGATTGCCTCTCTGACTGTAGACATTCTTGATTTCCTCTATCTTTCCCCCATCTTCTATCTTGGTGAGCAGAGAAATATGATTACTGGTAATTCCTAAGACGAGGAGTTCATCAGCTACCTCAACAACTGAAATGACCTTCTTTTGTCCCAAATAGGTCGTTGCCAAGATACGGATCACATCACGACCACCGAAGACCTTCCCACCCTTCGACAGAAATTTCTTGATAATCCAGAACGTTACTAAGATCCCTGCCAGAACAAAGGCAAGGGACCCAATCATCTTGAGAGTTGAGGAGAAGAGATCCACTTGTTTCTCTCCGGTGGGCGATCCTCTACTCGTTTCGGACATCTCTAACCACGTGTGGCTTTTATCTGGTCCTGCAGGGTGGTCTAGAGCCCAGGTTCTGGTATCATATGACCCACTCGATATCACAAGAAATATTGCCGATAGAAGAAACACCTTCACGGAAAGACCCCTCTTTACTCTGGCTATCCCAACTGTGCTACCAGCTCCATTGGAGAGATAACATCTGTCAAACGAACTCCGAACTTATCATTCACCACCACGACTTCGCCCTTGGCTATCATCTTCCCATTAACCAGAATCTCCAACGGTTCCCCTGCAAGTTTTGTCAGTTCAACGATTGAGCCTTGTCCCAACTGTAACAGATCGTTTATTAACATCCTGGCCCGACCGAGCTCTACCGTTACCTCCAAAGCGATGTCCAGGATAAAATCCAGGTTCTTTGGCCTAATTTTGGATGGGTCCTTCTTCAAATCAGTGAATTTAGGAAGCGTGGTCCTCCTCTTTGTCGTTGGAGAATCCTTTGGTTTTTTAACGTCTGGCGCCTCTTCTTCCTTCTTCTCCCAATCCTCTTTCTGTGCCTCATCAGCCGCCTCTAACTCTTCCTTCTCCTCCGAACCCTCTTCCTGCATAGTTTCAGATGTATTTACATCTTCTTGGTTCTCTGGAATACGGTCGGAACCACCTGGTTCGTTAGTATCTGCCGTATTGCTGTCTTGTCCCTCAATTACTTCATTCTCTTCCATCTATACTTTCCCCCTTGTGGTTGGTATGACTGATGTTAGCTTTAGAGCCCTGTTACCTCTAAATAGCCCTGGAAATCCGGTGAATTTAGGTATCCCCTCTATCTTTAAAACAAGTTCTTCGTCGACATCTTTTTCTAATTGAATCACATCACCTACCTGAAGGTTCAGAATGTCCCTGCCATTCAGGCTCGCGTTTCCCAATTCCACGGTTATGTTTGCCGCCGCGTCCATCAGGTGTTGTGAAAGGTAAGTGACCCATCTCTGGTCTTTCTCTACGTGAACCTTTTGACCGCCCGGAAGGAGCTTACTCCTGACCGGTTCTAGGGTGGAATACGGTACACATAAGGTCATCTGCCCCGACGCCCTTTCCAGCTCAATCTCAAAGGCTGTCACCAGGACTACATCAGAAGACGAGATCACACTGATAAACTGGGGATTTATTTCAGACCTAATCAGCTCTATCTCTAAAGGTTGGATAGGCTCCCATGCTTCTTTCAAATCATCAAGCATAATCCCAACGAATTTTTTCATAACCTTCTGCTCGATTGGTGAGAAGTCCCTCCCTTCAATGTTCACGTTCCCTCCTGATCCACCGAAATAAACATCAACCAGTGAGAATACAAGCTTAGCCTCGACAACCATGATACAAAGGCCACGCAGGGGCGCCATTCGAATGATGTTTAGGTGGGAAGGCACTGGTATGGAGTTAACGAAATCGCCAAATCTTTTCATATCACTCGTTAAAAGCTTTACATCCACTACCTTCCTCAGGGACGTGGAAAGAGCATGGCGAAGCGATCTCGCAAAACTATCATAGATTACGTCCAGGGTGGGCATTCGATGTTTTATCACCCGGTCCTGGCTGGTAAAGTCATACGAGATAACTCCAGAAATCTCTTCTACGTCTTCCGGCTCTGTCTGAACCTCCCCGTCAGAAACCCCTTTTAGCAGGGCATCAATTTCATCCTGTGACAAAATCTGAGCCATGGGCACTCCTTACTGAATCACAAACTCTGTGAAATAAACCTCTTTTACGTTGCCTGAAGTCAAAAATCCATTTAATCTGGCAATGATCTCATCTCGTAATCTATTTTTTCCCTCTATATTCTCGATCTGTGCCAAAGATTTACTGCTCAATAACGTCAACATTGAATCTCTGAATTGGGGGAGCCTTGTCTTAACCTCTGACTGAACACGTTCATTCTCTAGCTCCAACTCCATGGTTACCTTTAGATATCTCTTTCCTTGCTCTTCTGCTAGATTGACAATAAAGGTATCCAAACGAAACATCGGACCAATAACCGTTTCCTTTTGGGAGGCCAAAGTGGCAGCTTTGGGCTTCGGTGTCTGGAAGAATTTCGTCCAAACGAAAAATCCTCCGCCCCCAAGAACCGACATGGCAATAGCTATTACTATCCACATGAATAAGGGCTTTCCCTTTTTGGCTTCCTGCTTTTCCAACTCCTCTTCTTCAATTTTCTTCTCTTTCGCTTTCTCTTTCTCTTCCATTCGTCTTTTGTCCCCCTTCCATATTATTCTTGTCAAACAGCCTATTTGGCTAGAGGATCATCTCAATTAACCTTTTTCCTCTGTGAGCAATAGGATCTCCACTCTTCTATTCTTCGCCCTATATTCTGGCGTATAGTTCGGCAGAAGGGGTTTCGCCTCTCCGTATCCTGCAGCGGAGAATCTTTTGGGTACTATTTCTCCATCTCTAAGGAAGTACTTGACTACATTCACAGCCCTGGCAATTGACAATTCCCAATTGGACGGGAACCTCTCTGTTTTAATGGGGAGATTATCAGTGTGCCCTTCCACCCGAATGTTAAAGGAACGATCTTTCTTTATAATAGCCATGACCTTATTGAGGGGAGGATGAGCCCTCGGGCTTATCTCTGCCACACCAAGATCGAATAAGACGTTATCAGCTAAGGTTATCGTTACACCTCGTTTTGTAACCTTAACTTTCACATCCTTCTCATCACTCAACGATTTCAGGTCCTCCTGCACCTTTGCAATTCGGTTCTCGAGCTGCTTGTCTACATCAACCGAATCTGCCGTTATAATGGGCACACCAATGTTGTACTCCGAATGCGTCCCCATTTCTAACACCCCCATGACATCCCTCAGGGAATCCTGAAGGCCCTTGATCTTTCCGGCATCCAGGGAGACCCAGGAAAAAAGAAGGACGAAGAAGGTCAAAAGGAGGGTCATCAAATCCATGAAGGTCGTCATCCATGCTTCTCTATTTAACCCGGGCCCTTCGCTTCTCCTCTTTCTCAACATGATCCGGAATACCTCTCTTCCACCGGCCTAGCCACTTTCCTTGTCTTCTGGCTGGTTTTTCGTAAAGATAATAACCACCCTGCGATTCTTTGCCCGGTTTTCAGGGATGTCATTGGGATAGAGCGGTTTGTACTCTCCATGCCCAAGAGCAGAAAGTCTATCCGACGGAATACCACAAGTCTCTAAGTAATACTTCAACACATTGACCGCCCTCGTAGTTGACAATTCCCAATTGGAAGGGAATTGCTCTGTCTTGATGGGAAGATTATCCGTGTGTCCCTCGATACGAACCGAAAAAGAGGATTTCTTAATTACATCCCCGACCTTACTCAAAAGAGGATACGCCGCCGGATTGATATCGGCCGATCCCAGATCAAAGAGGATCGCATCGGATATATTGAGAATCACTTCATGCTGGGTCGCTGAAATGTTTAATCCCTCTTCAAAACCTTGTTTCTTTATGGATTCCTCAAGAGACGATTGCAGACCGGACAAGACGTGACCCGGATCCCTGTGTGTCGTGACGATATCTGGTGAGGGCATAATTACCTGTTCTCCCTTACCGATTTTCACCCCCCCAGGCAGGACCCTGAAGCTCCCCTCGAACCCCTTCACAAACTGGACCATTCTACCAGTCTGGAACGTACCAAACGCGATCAAAACGATAAAAAACGAGATCATCAATAAGATCATGTCACTGAACGTGGTCATCCAGGGGGGATTCTTGACTTCCTCGGGCTCTGGATCCTTACCTTTCCTTCTCACTTCTCACGTACCATTCCTATTTATTCACTTCTTCAAAAGACGATTTTCGCTCGGACGGAGCCAGGAATACATGGAGCTTCTGTTCGATAATCCTGGGATTATCCCCAAACTGGATTGAGGTAATGCCCTCAAGGATCAATTGCTTTAGCCTAGACTCTTGCTGACTGCGCAACCTCAGCTTCCCGGCGATCGGTAAAAATAGCAAATTGGACAGTATAGAACCGTAAAACGTGGTTATAAGAGCCACCGCCATGGCGGGACCTATTGATTTGGGGTCGTCCATAACCATTAACATTTGAACCAGTCCTATCAGTGTCCCCAACATTCCCATAGCGGGAGCAAACGTCCCCATGGTGGTGAATATCTCTGCTCCTTTCTTATGCCTCTCCTCCGTATACTCCAGTTCTGTACCCAGCATCTCCATTACTGCTTTCGGCTCCAGTCCATCGACGGCGAGTTCTATCCCCTTCCTAAGGAAGGGCTGTTCAACCTTATTCCTTTGTTTTTCCAGGGCCAGAATGCCTTCGCGCCTCGCTACCTTTGAAAAATCAACCAACCTGGCGATCTCTTTGGAATAATCTGGCATCTTAACAAAAAAAGCATTCTTCACCACCCTGAAAACTCCTAAAACATCTGAAAGAGGATAGTGAATCAGGGTCGTGGCGATTGTCCCGCCCATCACGATCGCAACAGATGGCATATTGACAAACCAGCTCAGCCCCCCACCGGACTTGATTGCAATGATCATCAAAGCAAATCCCGAAAAGATCCCCAGAAATGTCGTAATATCCATTGATGAATTAGCCCCCTGCGAGGTCGAGGCAGATCAATTGCTGCTTCGTTTTTCTCAACATATACGCAATCATTATGCCAAGTGCTGAAAGTTATGGGGGGGCTTGGGTTTGAAGGTTTCAGTGGCGGGTTACTGGCTTCGAGATATGGACTGCACGTTGTGAGTCACGAGTAAACGCGAAGCTACAGACGCGGCGTGTGGGGCAGATTCTCGTTCTTGAGAGGTGTCAAACTTCGACATCTATTTGTCATATAA
>JBDRGH010000203.1:0-2115 GCA_043818015.1 Pseudomonadota bacterium | reverse complement strand
CTATACAAAGGGATACTTGAAATCTTAGAACCCTTAGAAAAAGTGTCGAATCTTGGATTGAAAAAAACCATAGATTGGGGGGTCATATCCGAGACCGCCAAGAGATCCCTAAAAGAGAGGCGGCACCTGAGCACCTACCTCGACTCAAGCATCTTCGACGCCGAACTCGTAAAAGAGACTGTACTGAAACTCATGGACTATCTTATGGCGGAGAATCCCTCAACCATGCAACTTAATAAGGTCTTAGAAGCGATAATCGAGGGCTCTCTAGTGATCAATGACGGAATCGGAGCCCTGCTCGGAGAGGATGCCTCTTGGTTCCATGAAAAGGCTCAAACATATGGCGTCGAGCCCTCGCTCTTCCTCTCCGTGTTCGAGCTGCCCCTGAGACCCTTCTTCGAGGAGGCTGCTAGAAAGTTAGAGAAAATTTATGTTGAGGACTGGTGGGAGCAGACTTGCCCGATTTGCGGGAGGAACCCGCCGGTCGGTAGAATGAGGTCCAAGAAACTATACCTTGTCTGCCAGTACTGTGGAACCGTATACGCAGTGGACCTCTTCCAGTGCTTCAGTTGTGGAAGCAAGGACCCAACGAAGCTGGAGTTCGTGTCGCCCGAAAGCAGACCCGACTTGGAACTTAATTACTGTGGACTCTGTAAAAGTTACATTAAAATCATCAACGATGACAGGCTCCACGTGAAGGTCCCGTTCGGGCTTGAGGACCTCCTGACCAGAGCACTTGACGAACTAGCCAAAGTGCCTGAACTGAACTTGTCGAGGAGTTAAGGGCCTACCCCCAGGGAACTTCTTGCTCTTCCTTTCGCTTCAACAGAAATACTATCTCTTTTTCCTCGTCCTCAGCTAGGTCGACGACCTTTTTCTGGTCCTCGTAATCTAGAATAGAGGACCAGAGGGTGTAGACACCGGCTGTTAAATCGATGAACTCATAATAGCCGTTATGGGGGCCCACCGAGGCTATCTTGTTGGATGTGGTCTCGATCATCATCACTGAACCGCTTTTGTTCGCAGGCTCACCTGTTTCCTCCACGTAGATGTGCCCCCATATCTTTCCGTTGCCTTTCGCTGGTGTTAGAGAAATATCTTGAACCGCTTCCTGGCCTTCATCAACACTTACATTCACCGGGCTCTCATCGTATCCTTCAAGGTGTACCTTAATGATGTGGGGCCCAGGCTTCACGTCTATGAACGTGTAGGTTCCATCGAAGAGTGTCCTGACCTCTTTTTCACCACATCTTACAGTTATTCCTCCTGCTGGTTTACTTGACTCCTTAAACACTTTTCCCGTTATCTTCGTCACTGGTTTCTGGGAGTTCTCCAACCTTTTTCACTCAATGATAACTCCCTTTGGCGCTTCTAAACTTAATGGTTGGGTACACTGGTCGATACATTTCTCACATTTTCGAATATTATTTGATGTTTCTAGCTTTTCTTTATCAATAACAAATAAGTAGACCTAAAAATTGCGCGCGCTAAACGCAAGCCCTATTCAATTACATCTATAAATTAAATCTTTTTCATGTGCTGAGTTATCCAAAATTCTCTAGTATATATTAGATATTACATTGGTGTGAAACCTTTTTAAAGTCACATCCAATAATACGGGGAGTGATCCAGAGATGATATACATTGGCGATCACCTTGCTTTTTGGACATTTGCAGCCATCGAAATCGGGTTTCTCTCCTTCGCCATCGTGGCTGCACGCCTGATAAGCGCTAAGAAGCCTAACAAGATCAAAGAGACAATCTATGAGTGCGGCCAGGACCCCATAGGCGCGGCCAAGGATTACAGGCTTCTAGGGATAGTTAGGTACTTTGGGTATGCGGTGGTCTTTTTCGCCTTGGACGCCTTCGCTTGGGTCGTCCTCATGGCAGCGATGTCCATTGACTTATCCCTACAATTCATCTCAATAGTCTCCGCTTACATACTTGTCATTCTTATTGGTGTGGGATACTTCATCTCGGAGTTACATAAGCTGGTGAAATGATTGGTAGAGGAATCCAAGGAGCTTAGAAGAAACTTTGATTATGTACCTGGCTCTGGCGCTGTGTATAATGTCATCGACTATATCGCAGGGTGGGCTCGCAAGTACTCAATCT
>JBDRGH010000202.1:0-2656 GCA_043818015.1 Pseudomonadota bacterium | reverse complement strand
GTCCTCTCTTCTCCTGCCCGCTTGCGCTCAATAAAAAGCTGTGCATTGGCAATGACACCGGCGATCTGATTCCCCACTCTTTCAGCCAGCCTGAGATCCAACTCCGTATAAGTTTTCGGCTTGAACGATAGGAAGTGGAGAACCCCAATCACCTGATTCTGTGAAATCAAAGGGACAAATATCATCGATCGAAGTCCAGCTTTAAAAGTTGGCAGAAGGCCGGGGAACCTGTTTACCACCTCATCTATGCTTTCCGTTTGGAAGAGAAGGCTCGACCGCATGCGTATACACTCTCCAGTAGCTGTCCCCTCTATAGGGACGATATCCCCAAGTCGACGGCTTTTTACATCAACTCCTGAGATGTAGTCAATAGAGGTAGCGTTGTCTTTGGGGTTGACGGTTTGAATGCCGATCCTGTCAAAAGAGATGAGCTTATGGACTTCTTCAGCAAAGCGCTCATATACTTCTTCGATGTTCAGTGTTGAGCTGATAATTCGCCCAATCTCGGCCATGATGGCATTCTCTTGAGATAGTCTTTCCGCCGCCTCCTCTGCCTGTTTGCGTTTAGTTATGTCGGACATAATGTGAACCGCCCCGATGAGACTACCGGTCTCATTAAGAAGTGGATCTACAGTAATGTTAAACCATCGGTTACCTATTGGTAAAATGGCGGTTTCTCTATTGCGGGTCTCCATCATACGGACAACAGGACACTCTTTGATAGGAGTTGTTGTACCATACACGATTTCCCAATAAGGACGGTTGAGGATCTCACTGAACGGTTTCCCCCGGAGATTGGTCATGGCTTTGTTGCATTTTAGGATTCTTCCTTCCGAGTCCAGCAGACAAACGATGTCACTAATACCATCGAAAGTGGTCCGCCATTGTTGGGCAGCATTAAGCAGTGCTTCCTCTATCTGCTTACGCTCTGTAATGTCCCTTGCCGTACAGACAAGGCAAATCATTTTCCCATCTTTATCTTTCATCACCGAGCTACTAAAAAGAACAGGAATGTTTCTGCCATCTTTTGTTCTAAAAGATGTTTCAAAATTCTTTACCTCACCTTCCTCAATCAGTTTCTCCAGTTTTTTCTCTTTAAGTAGTATCTCTGTCTCTGCAAAAATAATTTCAACTGGCTCTCCAATGATCTCTTTTTCCTTATATCCCAAAAGTTCACAGGTTGCCTTATTCACTGTCCTAATCTTTCCATCTGGATCAACCACAATCAAAACATCGATCATACTTTCAACGATACTATCCACATAATCTTTTGAAACAGTCACCTTCTCCAAATTCTTGACCATCTCATTAAAGCTGTCTACCAGCGTTTTCACCTCTCCTGTCGTCCTAACCTTTACCTCTGTTGAGAGGTCTCCTTTTGCGAGGCGGGAAGAGGCATGGGCAAGCTCAATAAGCGGATTAAATACCATTTTCTTTGATGCAACAAACAACACTGCTCCAAGTACAAATGCTACCGCCACGTTAAGTGCGATGACAAATAGTATACTCTTTACAATCTGTTGATGCATCTCATGTCTCGACATGCCGATGGTAACTGCACCGATAGTTTTAATCCCTATCATTACAGGGATTGAGACTTCTACAACGGGCTCTTTCTTTTTGATAGCGTCGATAATGTTTTGAAACTCGGTGTCTCTTGACAACCCTAAAAGAACAGCATTGAGTCTCGGCAGACGATAGTTAATGCTCGCATATTGAGTAGTGAGGGGGGCGCCTTGCTCGTCACGGATAATAGCATAGGCAATGTTTTCGTCCTTATTTGCATCGTTTACGATAGCATCCAATTGAATGCTGTCCTTCATGATCAGAGGGTTTCTGCTGAGTTTGGCTATGTAGGATGCAAAACTCTGCCCCGTGGTCATTAAAGAATTTTTGAGCACCCTCCCTTCGTTTATTGCAATGACAAGACTTAACACCAGGGTGCTAACAAATAGGATGACGGAGATGATACTCAAAAATTTGAACCGGATGCTTTTATTAAACTTCTCTTTGAACATGTCGATATTCCCTTCCGGCATAGCCACAATTTGCCGGCAGTTATTTTATGGTCCTTCTTACCGTTTTCATGAAATCCGGCGGAACCTGAAAGTCCCCTGCTTTTGCCGTCTTCAGGTTAATAATCACATCGAATTGTTTCAGAGATTCTATGGGAATAGATGACGGTTTCACGCCTTTGAAGATCTTTACTGCCTTTTCCCCTGCCAGACGGCCGATTAGATAGGCATTTGGGCATACGCCCAAAAGCACCCCCCGCTCTACCAGGTCGTCGAGGTGGGTTATAGTGACCACTTTTGCCTTAATCGCCATATCCACGATTATCGGAAGCTGACTATTAACAAGATTGCTGCCGGTAACATACAGGGCATCTGCCGAACGGAGGACTATCGGAATAAGTTGTGTGACTTCTTCCGCCCTGGTCAAAGGAACCGAGACAACTTTGATCCCATAATCTGCTTGAGTTCCTTGTAGATCGTTAAGTTGTGTCTCGGAGTTTTTTTCACCAGGCGTATAGAGCACTGCCAGGCTTTTTACCGGCGCAAACACTTTCAGACTATCCATGAGCTTTGACATAGGAATTTTGGTGCTGGTGCCGGTGGTGTTGTTTCCTGAACTTTTCCAATTCTTAGCTATTCCC
>JBDRGH010000201.1:0-2436 GCA_043818015.1 Pseudomonadota bacterium | reverse complement strand
TGAAAAAGTATCGCTGAGGCTGAATCAATAGATTTTTTGGGGAACCCATCTGAACGAAGCGGAAGATATGCATTTTCAGGTGTCTGACCCGCCATAGGCGGGGAGTTTCTGAAAATGCCTGAAGCAAGTTCTCAGATGGGTCAAAAAATGTATTCTGAAGGACGAAGGGATGCTTTTTCATAGTAAACCAGGTCTCATAATCAATCCGCCATCAGACAGATCCAAAAAGAGCTTTGGACAAAGCGAAAAGGGTTTTGGGCAACAGGCTGGGAAGCAGTGAGCGGAGGGATAAAGGGGTTCACTTAAATAATGCCAGATTACTAATGAAATCATGGTGTTTCGAAAATGCTTCGCCAGAAACTCGGGAAACTCCTGTTTTTTGACGGACTTTTTCTTACTTTTACGGACTAGATATGGTAGGTTAGCATCGAGAAGGGGTGAGGTGTGCTTTCAATGCATACGGATCTCGTTTCACTTTCAGGTGTTTCGTGAGCATTGCTTCTGCGCTTGGGGACTTCTGGTGGTGATCAAAGAGGGAGAGGTTATGGATCTTCTAAGAATGCATTTCCCGGTTTCTGGCGTTGATACCTGGGTTTTTGTGCCCCCATTGGTGGCATTTATTGTCTCTTTGTTCACATCCATGGGCGGTGTTTCCGGGGCGTTTCTACTCTTACCATTTCAAGTCAGTTTTCTCCACTTTACCTCGCCGTCGGTCAGTGCCACCAATTTTGTGTTTAACATCGTGGCCATACCAAGCGGGGTTTATCGTTATCTGAAGGAAAAGCGCATGGCATGGCCGCTTACCTGGGTTGTGATTGCGGGGACTCTACCCGGGGTATTTATAGGCTACTATCTCAGGGTTATTTACCTCCCGGACCCAGAGGCCTTCAAGCTATTTGTTGGCTGTGTACTCCTGTATATCGGGGGACGTCTCCTCTACGAGATGACCCCGCACTCACAAAAAGGGAAGAAGGAGATGAGGGACCTCGATGAGAAATTCAACCAGCATGTCAAGAAACTGAAAGAAGCGCAGAAAGTTCGGATCTCATCAGGTTTCCCTGCGGAGGCTGAGGTCAGGACCATATCCTTTTCCCCCGCCCGGGTGGAATATGAATTCTGGGGTTATTGTTTTTCCTTCAATACGGTCGGCATGTTTCTGCTCTCCTTCATTGTGGGTATCATTGGAGGGACGTACGGCATTGGCGGTGGGGCGATTATCGCACCTTTCTGTGTGGCGGTCTTTAATCTGCCTGTGTACACGGTGGCGGGTGCCGCCCTTATGGGTACCTTTCTTACATCTATAGCCGGCGTCTTTTTCTACAGTGTAATCCCCACGGGGGCGGTTCTCTCTACAAGGCCGGACTGGCTCCTCGGGTTCCTGTTCGGGGTTGGCGGTTTTGCCGGGATGTACTGCGGGGCACGACTACAGAAGTTCGTACCCCAGAAATTCATCAAACTGATGCTGGGCGTGACCATGACCTTCCTGGCTGTCAGGTATGTTTTGCAGTTTTTTCTCTGATAGCGCTCGCGCAATGATCTCATAGATGGGACGAACGGATTCAATGTTTATCGTTATGGGCTATAATGATCGAAGAAGGAAGGATTAACTATGGAGCTTTTTCAGACCCTTACGGTTGAGGAGGCGAGGGAATGCTTGAACCGGCACCTGAAACGAAAGCAAGACGGAGAAGAGGTGCTTCTTGAGGAAGCTTACGGGCGATATCTCTTGAGAGACGTTCTCGCGCCTGAAGACCTTCCGTCCTTTGATCGTTCTACGATGGATGGCTTTGCGGTTCATGCCAGTGATACTTTTGGAGCATCAGCCAGCTTGCCCGCTTACCTGGAGGTGGCCGGTGAGGTTCTTATGGGTCAGGGGACGACTGGTCTTCTTGAAAAAGGAAAGGCGCTGGCAATCCCTACCGGCGGCATGCTCCCCTTGGGGGCAGATGCGGTGGTCATGCTGGAACATACAGAAGACCTCGATGGATATACGACTGGTATTACCAGGCCCGTAGCGCCAGGCGAAAACGTTGTTCGCCGGGGCGAAGATGTGTCGAAAGGATCACTTATCCTGCGGTCCGGTCAACGGCTTAGAGCTCAGGATCTTGGGTTACTGGCAGCGCTGGGTATAGCAAGAGTGGACGTGAGAACCCCGGTGCGAGCAGGTATTATCTCTACTGGTGATGAAGTGGTGGGTATTGAGGAGACTCCCCGCTCTGGACAGGTGCGGGATGTGAATTCTTATACACTGTATGGTCTGGTAATGGAAAGTGGAGGCCGACCAATTATCTACGGTGTTGTTCCTGATGATTTCGCTTCCTTAAAGGGTTTGATGATGAAGGCTTTGGAGGAGAGTGATCTGGTATTAGTTTCCGGTGGTAGTTCAGTGGGAGGAAGGGATGTTGCCAGGGAAGTAATCGCCTCCCTGGGTGACCC
>JBDRGH010000200.1:0-4626 GCA_043818015.1 Pseudomonadota bacterium | reverse complement strand
CCTCTTAAGAATACACCGGGCTGATGGGCTTTTCGATAGAGATCTGCAAACAATCGCTTGTCTTCCTCCTGGGAAACCTGATAGACAGCCATGCTGCTGAAAACGTGTAGCTCAACCTCTGGAACCGCGGCTTGGATCTTGGGAAACACCTCGAGTAATACATCCAATCCGCGAAACGGTGTACTGGTGTAGACTATCCTGTTATAGTTGCGGGTAGTTTGGGGATTTGACTGAAAGTAATCCTTATTGATCCCATTTCTGGTAATGAAAAACCTCTCCTTTGGAATACGGAAATGGCCTTGAAAGGTCTCAGCCTGCCAGGAACTAACTGCGAAGATCCTATCTATCCTTTCCCATAGTTGTGAATCGGTTAGGGGATTTAAATACGGCTGATCATAGGCATCCCCTGTCCACAATATCTTCACGTTGGCCGGGATATCGGTATAGAAAGGATCTAGGTAGCGGACAGAAATAAGTAAGTGGATTTCATCAACCTTTTCGAACGATTCCACCGGGAGGTACTCTACACCGTCATAGGTTCCAGGCCGATCGCAGTCACAGAAAACCTCGACCCTGTAATTGCCCTGGGCCAATTCACGGGCCATGTTGATCACAGCGGTTTCCATACCTCCCAGAGGTTTTTCGTCTAGGGTGTTTCCATTGAACCTCATCCCTTTGTTAAAAAAGACTACCCTTATCTTGTCCTTCTCAACTGAAATCTTTGTCCCTTCCGCTCTTTTAAGGAGCTCGTTCAAATTATATCCAGCATTTTCATGGTCAGGGTTTAGTTCAAGGGTCTTCCTGTACATCTGGATCGCATCCTGGGACCTCCCCATCCTCTCATAGACCGCTCCCAAGTTATTATAAGCACTCACATGACCGGGAAGCACGTCTATTGCCTTTTCGTAATGCTGAATGGAATCCTCTAACCTACCTTGGTCCCCATAGATCAAGGCCAATCTAAAGTGCGCCTCCACATGGTTAAGGTTATGGGAAATGGCTTCCTGGTACTGTTCAAAGGCACCTTGTGTCTCCCCTAACTGCTCTAAGGCAAACCCACAGTTGTATCTACTGCTGGCATCTCGTGGATCGAGTTCTATAGCCTTAACAAAGGCCTTCAAAGCATCCTGCCATCTCTCTTTCTTCGCACACACTACACCCAGATCAAAGTACGTCCGCATTCGAGATGGATCGAGTTCTATGGCCTTTCGGAGGGCCTCTTCAGCCTTGTCGAGATCATCAGTTTCAATATATTGCGTCCCCAGATCAGATACTGCCTTGGCATCCTGCGGATTACTTCGAACCTGTTCTTCTCCCAATTTCCTGTAATTCTCGGCCTTGCGCTTCACATAACTACGATCCCTTACCTTTCCGTAGTGGTGAATTGGGATTTCGGTATCCTCTATCTTAAGGCCATGTTCCATCAGCGATGGTTCCACCCCTTCATGAATCTTCCCCCGAAAGAGAATTTCAGGTTTTCTTCGAAACAGGCGAACCAGAGCGGAAATACCGTATCCTAAAAATCCTCTCCCTTCCTCATAGTCGTCTTCGTTCCGACACCACCCTAAGAAGCTAGAATCATGATCATAATTTCGTTGAATCAGTCGATAACCATCGACATCCTTTGTTTCAATCAAGTCTTTGATCTTAGGGAAGTCCCCCTCTGCAATAACTTCATCAGCATCGAGAACTAATATCCAGTCGCACCTGGCGTGTTTTAACGACACGTTCCTTGCCTCGGCAAAATCATCATTCCATGGATGTTTAAACACCCGAGCGCCAAAAGTCTCAGCAATTTCTATCGTTCTATCCGTTGAACCTGTATCGACTATCACCATTTCATCCACTATAGACTTAATGGCACGTAGGCACTTTGGCAGATATTCTTCCTCATTTTTAACAATCATACATAAAGATAAAGTCGGCTCTACATACTTCTCCTTAATTTCTCTCCCGATAATTCCTTGGTTTTTATCTGAATCGTATTTTAAATAATCGAAGTTATGAAAATAGTCTTCGATATCCTTGATCAAACTAAGTATGCTATCTATTTTTAGTTCCTCATATTCAAAAGAATCGTCCCAAAAAAAACCGTCAGTCCAAATTCTTGGATCCCTGATATATTTTGACACTATATGTTCCGGTACAGACCTTATTATCCTTGCAACAGGGGTTTTGAGTGTAAACAACAGTTTATTTCCTCTTATCTCAATGAGCCATTTATGATTACAATAACCTACATATTGACTGGCATATGGTCCTGCGTCGACATTATATTGACATTCAATCCACTTTGATGGAAACTCAATATACCCCTTCTTCCCAACCCTATTCATTTCCTTACAAACCCATAATGGGTCTCGTAAATCCTCAACGGTCTGGGCACAAAAGATAAAATCAATCTCCTTGTCTTTAAATGGAAGACTGTTTCCGCATAAGTCCATAGTCATCCAGGTAGACTCATTAAAGTGTTCTTTCATTTCACCTATAACACCACCCCTGCCCCTTTCCTTATACGACAGCAAGTCAACAACAAAGTTTGCCCGGGCAAAGGGTTTATGACCACCGCCGATATCTAAAACCAGGTCATCCGGCTTGATTAATTCCAGAACCTTTTTAATATCTTCGTGACTATTTCCCCAAAATTTCTCAAAGTCTTTCGCTTCTATTTTTCCATTTGCCTCAAACTGAGCAGGAGTATCTTTTTTGTCGACAAAACATCCATTAGTTTCAGCGGTTTTTCGATAAACCTTTGGATAAAGAGAATCATATTGCTTCAACCTCTCGAAACCTACCTTTTCCATCAGTTCGAAGAATTTCTCCCCCGCATATCTTTTATTGCTTTTCAGGTGGGTTGCACAGTGGATTATAGCTCCACAGGATTCTGACATAATTAGAACTCCGTCACTGGGCAACATCCGATAGAACATCTCTAGTACCTTGGTAGGATCTAGCACATGTTCAATTACCTCAAGACAAATAATACAATCTACTTCAATCCTTTCCACATCGTCGTTGGGTAAAGGGATCATGGGAATATCTTTTTTCCGAATAGAATACCTCCACTTGGCGAAATCGAAGGTTTTCCCTTTAATATCGGCATGAATGACATTAAATCGTTCTTCTTTTAAAAAAAGGCATAAGGTACCCACTCCAGCCCCGTAATCCAGTATTTTAGAAACTCCGAGTTCCTTACAAATTTCAATGAGTCTATTATGGAGCGCTAGCTGACCATCTCTAGCATGACTTGCCATACCATCATAGATAAGACTATCTGTTTCAGAGTAAAATCTAATTAGATCTGCCTCTATTGAAACATTCGGTCTACTTCTCTCCCAATCCTTGCGAACAGGCTCCTCTACCCTCAATTTTTCACGGACCTCTTCCATGGGCTCACGAGTATAGGCACTAACTTCAAGAATTGCATCTCCCACAGGGTCTATATTCTCTGGGTCATAGAGCGATTCGATAAAATTGGCCGCTTTTACCTTATTAAACATATCTAAGAGATTACAATGGGTTACCAGTTCTCTTCTATTTACCAGCTTCTTGAGGTCACCAACCTGTCTCGTTGCTTCCTCTATCCTGGAAAGGACTTCTAGTTTTTGGCAAGCAATCTCCAGGTCTTTCCTCGCCGTAGGGTGGTTGGAATCTATTTCCAACACCTTACCGAACTCCTTTGCTGCGTCTTGATATTTCCCCAAGTTCATGCAAATTCGGCCCAGGTTGTTATGTGCGGTAATATGACTGGTGTCATGCCCGATTGCTACCTGGTATTCCTCGATAGCTTCATCAAACCTGCCCAATCCCTCATGGGCTATCCCCAGGTTGTTGTGGGCACTTGCATGGTCTGTTTTCTTTCTGATCACTTCTTGGTAGTGCTTTATCGCCTCTTCGTACAGTCCCTGCTCCAAGTGGATTACCCCTAAATTATAGTGGGCGTCGACAAAGTCAGGGTCGATCGCCAAAGCGCTCTTAAACTGCTCGATAGCAGCGGAAATTTCCCCCAGCTCCTTCAAAAACGTTCCAAAATTATACCGAACTATGTAATGTCTGGGATTATGCTTTATCGCTTCCTCGTAAAGGGTCTTGATCTCATAGTTCTTTCCTTCACTCTTGAGCAGTGAGGCTAGGTTATTATAAGCCCCTATATGGGTAACATCGCACCTCAACACTTCTCGGTAGGCGTCGATGGCTTCTGCAATCTTGCCTTGGGCCTCGAGGGAAACACCCAGATTGAAGTGGACCTTTGGATTATTTGGGTCTAAAGGCACCGCCTTCTTCAACACCTTTTCAGCCTCTTCAAATCTGTTCATCTCCATGTACTGTATGCCCAGCTCCCAGTGCGCCTGGACATCTTCAGGTGATTCCGCAAGTTTCTGCTCACCGATCGCAGAGTAGAGCTGCTGTCTCTTCGCTAACCTGCCTTCTCTGAGCTTGCCATAGTGATGAATAGATACATCGGTTTCGACAATCACTCCTTCCTTTTCCAAGATAGTGTACTCTGCCGCCTCATGCACCTTTCCCTTGAAATAAATGTCTTTGTCCCTCTGGAAGAGCCTAACAAGAGGAGAAGGGACGTATCCGGAACAGCCCCTTGCCTCAGGATACGGATATTCGACAGCC
>JBDRGH010000199.1:0-2713 GCA_043818015.1 Pseudomonadota bacterium | reverse complement strand
TCCATCCCGGCAAGGGTGACCTTTAATATTGAGCATGAACGTGAAGGGAATATCCCGTACTTTTTGGCCGCCATTAAAACCTCCCTAAACCATCCGAATCTATAACTTTCGTGATAAAAACCAACATACAATATATTGCATGGGTCACTTTCTTTTCTCTTTTGGTGAAACTGCCGACAATCTAAGATAACACTCTCTGATCCCAAGATTGCGCGCGGCTGCGAGCTATATATAATATCTGCATTTTTGGCGTGGTCTCAGAGGGAACTCGTCCTGAAGGATGAAACGCGAACCTTGACAAAACTAGCTCAATGTGTGAGGCTTAACCAGGAATCAGCCATCTGTTAACCAATCACAGAGGGTAGCCATGGTTCAAAGTCCGAGACCCCATTTCTCAAGATAGAGAGTGGGGTTTTGTCATTCTATGATTACGGTTTCCATTTGGGTAATGAAAAGCTGGCCAATCTATAAGGTTTCTTCCGCCAGTAAGAACCATATGGGAAGTTTTCAGCGCAAGATTTTGGCAAGAATCCTTTACTGGCGAGGGGGTCATTCAAAAATCACTCGATCCCCACATATTGTGGTCGGACAAATATTGACTCTGTTCTCTCTATACCTTACCTCAGTTACGGATCCGTAAGTCTCATCTGCACTTTTGGTAGACCTCAAAATGTTGAGGTACGTGAGTGTCATCTGCACTATTTTCTAGAAGTGAGCGGGACCGGATCAGAGCACCGATCTGCAATCAGGGACGAACGCGGATGTATCAGACATATCACAGGTTTTGTAGGTGATACCTAACCCATCTTCCGCAGTTGGCCTCATTTTTAGGGAAAAATCCGGATTATTGGTCTGAAAACGCTAATGATATCAGGATCCATTGCGCTGAGAAGTGAATGTAGTGGAGACCACCCCCTTGCCGGCTATGGTTTCCCAGTGGATAATATAGGCATGTACTTGCGCCGGAATAGAAGAAAGAAGGGTGAGACCCAATACGAGTACTGGTCCCTCGTTGAGTCTTTCAGATCAAGAAGAGGTCCCAGGCAAAGGGTGGTGGCAACGATCGGCAAACTTCCCGGCCTCGACAAGGAAGAGCACCTTGGATGGGAAGAGATCGGGCGTATTCTTTCCGGCAAGCCGCGACCGGAAGGGCAGCTTTTTTACAAGGAGGAAGAAGCACCCTCATGGGCCACGGTAGATATCCGTCATGTCAGGGTCGAGCGAATGCGCCACTTTGGTGATGTTTATCTGGCCCTTTTCTTATGGAGTAAGCTCGGCTTTGCAGAGTTCTGTAAAGAATATATGAGCGAAGGCCGGGAAGAGATCCCCTGGGCGGTCATGGCCTCGATTCTCGTCCTTGCCCGGTTCTGTGCCCCGTCCTCGGAGTTGCAGATCGCAGAGTCATGGTATGGCAAGACTGCCCTGGATGATCTTCTGGGGGTCCCCTGTGACAAGATAAACGACGACCGGCTCTACCGAGCCCTAGATGTTCTTTTGCTCTATAAGGATGATCTGTGTCGTCACCTTCAGAGGCGGTACGGTGAGCTTTTTGGAGCGACCTTTGACTTTCTCTTCTACGATATCACCTCCACCTACTTTGAAGGAAGCGCTGAAGGCAACCCTCAAGCCAGAAGGGGATACAGCCGGGACAGTCGTCCTGATTGTCCACAGGTGTGCATCGGACTTGTGGCAACGAAAGAGGGATTGCCGCTTGCCTTTGAAATCTTCGACGGCAACCGGCCTGATGTGACCACGACTCAGGAGATGGTCAAGGTGATGGAGGCCAAGTATGGGAAGGCCAACCGGGTATGGGTCCTTGACCGCGGCATGGTCAGCGAGAAGAACCTGGAGTTCATGCGGGAGGCCAATGCCAGGTATCTTGTCGGTACACCGAAGTCCATGCTCAAAAAGTTTGAACAACACCTTTTGGATCAAACCTGGGAGGAGGTCCAGCCCGGCGTCGAGGTAAACCTTGTGGCCTCACCCGAAGGGGCGCAGGAAACCTTTGTGCTTTGTCGCTCCCTCAGGCGGAAGGAAAAAGAAAACGCCATCCTCAACCGCTTCGTGGCCAGGCTTGAAAGCAAGCTTCTCTCCCTGGCGGATCAAGCCGATAAGGGCAGGATAAGAGATAAGCAAAAGGTGGAGCGGCAGATCGGCCGACTCCTTGAACGAAACAGCCGGGCCGCTTCGCTCTTCGCGGTTAACGTAACGGAGAAAAACAGCCGACTCTCAATCCATATCAAAAAAACGAAGAGCGCTACCGCTGGGCAATGGAGACAGGAGGCAGTTATATCCTACGTACCAACTGGAACGAAACCGATCCCAAGACCTTGTGGAGTACCTATATCCAGCTCACAGAGGTCGAGGACTCCTTCCGCACTGTAAAACATGATCTGGGGATGCGACCTATCTTTCATCAGAAGCAGCACCGGACTCAATCACACATCCTGGTGTGCTTTCTTTCTCTGGCACTCTGGCGCACTTTGCAACAGTGGATGCACGCATCAGGCCTCGGGACTGCGCCCCGAAAACTGCTGGAGGAGATCAGAGAAATCAAATCCCTTGACCTCCTTTTGCCGACCAGAGACAAAACCATCAGACTGAGGGTGGTGGCTACCCCGCCTCCCGAACTCAAGATCCTCTTACAGAGGCTGAAACTCTATCTTCCCAATAGGCCAAAGATAGTTGAAAATGTAGTGGCGAAAATCGCCTG
>JBDRGH010000198.1:0-2763 GCA_043818015.1 Pseudomonadota bacterium | reverse complement strand
ATTCTGGATATTACTTATGAGGGGTACTTGGTGAATACGGACCGTTTCCGATATCGAATGCCCAGTAAATGGAACCTGAAGTTGCAAAGAGGATTCTTGAAAGTGGTCAAGAAGATCGTACCACAGAGATACGAAAGTATTTTAGAGCGACTTTTGGAACCGGCTCTTATAAACATGGTCATCCGTAAGCCTTGTGAGCATAAGGACCCTTTTAAGTTTCTGACATCATAGAAGTACAAGGAGGAGACGAGACGGGCAAGCGTAATCAATTGAAAATACTCGTAGTATACTTCAAGCTGGGGTCATTAAAAAACCGAAACACAATAGATGAACATCTCTACTGTTTTAGACGCTATGTCAAGGGGGTAAAATTTTACTATTTCAACGCTGCGAATGGCATACCTCGTTACTTGACGTACCCAGTGTACCACGGGGTTATCTTACACTATACCTTTCTAGCGGCACGTTGGAGTCCGGATTTCTATGAACAGTGGAAAGGATGCATTAGGTTGCTAAGGCATGTGAAAGGATACATGGTCGCCATGCCGCAGGATGAATATGCAGAGACGGAGAAGCTTTGGGAACTGTTTCGGGAATGTCATGTGAAGTCTGTTTTTACTTGTTTTTTCGGTGATGACTGCTTACGGGCATACCCGAGAGAGAAAACGGGAGACGTAGATTGTATCAGTGTCGCCCCTGGATATGTGGACGAGAGAGCGGCTGAGCGGTTAAGAGGAATTTGGGGCCGGGAGAAGGAGAGACCTATTGATCTTGGGTACAGAGCCAGGAGGGTGCCCTTTTGGCTGGGTAAGCATGGACAAACCAAATATGAGATAGGAAAGATCTTCCAGGAGAGAACGAGGAGTGCCCGTTTGAATGTTGATATCTCATGTGACGATAAAGAAGCCTTTATGGGAGATGACTGGTATCGGTTCCTGTACCGGTGCAAGGCCGTACTTGGGTGTGAGGGTGGAGCGAGCCTCTTTGATCCGACTGGGGCTATTAGGCAGAGCGTAGAAAAGTACGTCTCGGAACACCCGAAGGCCTCTTTTGAAGAGGCAGAGCAGAACTGTTTCAAGGGAATGGACCATAACATCCATCTTTTTTGCTTGTCGCCCCGGCATTTTGAGGCTGCAATTACAAGGACATGCCAGGTCTTGATGGAGGGGGAATACGGGGGAATATTTGAGGCCGGCGTTCACTATATTGAACTCAAAAAAGATTACAGCAATCTCGATACGGTTATCGGTCTGCTCCATGATGATGCCTATTGCATGAAAATAGCCGAAAATGCCTACAGAGATATTGTTGAATCAGGGAAATATACGTACAGGGTTTTTGCCAACAAAGTGGTCAATTACATTGCTGAGAAGGCTGACGTTAAAACAAAGGAAACCCGGTTGGAACAGCTTAGGGCCGTTATATTAAGTGTATATCTGCTTTTAAGAGAGGCCATGGAACCATTGTTGGCGAAGGGATTCTATTTTTGGTTGGGACTCAAGTTCTACAAGTTGAAAGCATTCAAAAAATTCGTGCAGAAGATAAAAGATAACCGGTCATTAAATAGCCGCTCCCCTCATAGAGAATAGAAAGAGTCCCGTCCCGTGAAAAATTCTTCATCTCACGGCAATGACAGCGGGTTATACTGAATATGCGCCACGAAAAGATGGAATCAAGAAACATAAATGACGAAAATTCGCGGTTTTGGAACGAAGTTTGCGGGACTGGATGGGCACGCTCGCTGGGTATAACTGAATTGAATCCCCAAGCCTTGTCGCAGTATGATCAGGCCTATATGGCGTACTACCCCTATTTGCAAAGATACTTTGCCAATGAGAAGATTAAGGGTAAGCGGGTTCTTGAAATTGGCCTCGGGTACGGCACATTGGGGCAGGTCCTTGTTGAAAACGGATGTGATTACTATGGGGTAGACATAGCTCTCAATCCCGTGCTTATGATGCGCTATCGCCTCTCTTTGCTTGGTCAAGAGTCTGAAAGAGTTCAGGTATCTTCTGCGGTTCATTTACCGTACAAGAGCGAAACATTTGATTTGGTGTATTCTATTGGCTGCCTTCATCATACTGGGGATTTGGATAGATGCGTTTCTGAAGTGCATCGGGTTCTTCGACCATATGGAAAGGCTGTAATAATGCTCTATAATGGAAATTCATTTAGAAGGTATGTTCGAGTCCCTTTAAAGTATTGCAACATGCTTCTCAAAAGCCTGATTTTGAAGAAGGAACGCAAAAAGTTCTCGGACTTTGAGAGAGCACTCTATGACGACAACCTGAAGGGCGAGGAAGCACCGTACACCGATTTCGTTTCGAGAGGCAAAACAAGGAAAATATTCGGTAGATTCTCGAGTACGCGGATCGAATGTCAAAATTTCGATCCCATCTCAATAAGGGGAAGAACGATTATACCTCGTGCATGGCTGCTAAGTAATGCCGGGCGGGTTGCCGGGTTGGATCTCTATGTGGTGGCCGTGAAGTGAAACGCCCCCTTTTTTCCGGCTGTGCGCATGCATTGCCGACGATATTACACTATGCGCTGATTCTTGAATACAGCCGGTGCCCGCTGAAGCTTGGCTTGACAAAAGAAGATGATCAGGATCATGCTTAATTTCAGTGCCTCGATCCGGGGGAGCCTTACACAGAGGGTGGCACCGTTATCTTTAAGGTAAAGAAACCCGATAGGGGATCGGGCACGTAGTCCTGTCTCTGCAAGGCATTTCCAAAGAAAGGGAGAAATAGGGTCGAATAT
>JBDRGH010000197.1:0-2155 GCA_043818015.1 Pseudomonadota bacterium | reverse complement strand
AACCCAAAGGAGGTCCCTATGAAACCTGATAAATTCATCAAAATAATGCTGGTCACTGGCTCATTGCTGTTATTGGTCAACCTTGAGACCAGCCATATCTCGCTAGTGCCACAAAACGCCTACTCGCAGGTACGTAGCGGTGCCAATGTGGCCTGCAGTGGCGACGGCAAATATGTTTACCTTTACAATGGAGAGACCCTTTATAAATCAGATAATTTCGCATACACATTCTATCGTGTTGATGCAATTTTTAAGTGAAAAGGGAACTCCATGGATAATCACCTCAATGTTTCTGATGGCAGAAGTGACTTCTCTAGTGAAGCTGGAAGGAGTTCATTTGTTGAAATCTTAAATAGGCAAGGATTCCAACAAGTATTTACTCCGTCTTTGACTTATGCGCCGACCTATCGCTTGTTTGAGAAGATGAATTACGAATCATCTCCTCCAACGATGAGATACTGGATTGAATATAAGGGCTGTTAATTTCAGTCCCACGGCATACCATTGTTTCCGAACAATCTTTATCGGCGATAAGGACAATGCAGTCAACCCCAGTTGTCTTGCATTCTTCAAACAACTTCCCGATAAGATTATGTGTTTGTTCTGATCGCATAAGCTCCCTCCTTTCTTGGGCGCCCCTCCTTTTTAGAGCGCAAGTAACCTTTACTAACTCAGCTTATTGAAAATGCCCACTTCCGGACGGGCACCCTACCTGCCTTGACAGGACACTCTGTTTCATCCCTCCCTTTCGGGATTTGTTGTCTTGAGTGATTTACGGCCTCTTCGGGCGGGTCGTTAGCTCACCGCAGATTCGGTTTTCAAAGATCAATCGCGCTCAGGCCTGTTTTCGCTGTAGGAACGGCTTTTCTGCCAAGTCTACCAAGACCCTCAACTCTGGTATGTCCCTGGAACGCTCAACCAGTCTGGAATGATCTGTCCCCCTAATTCGGCTAATATGGAATTCCAAAATGAACTTTTTGACGATCTGTACAGACTGTTGAACCCAGATACGAAGTTGGTCTTGGATACTCAGACTCTGGTCAGGCTCAGCCGGAGGCTGCCCCCCAAATTCTCCGTGATAGGCATGACATGTCCCCCTAAAAAAAGCCACGAAGTCTTGCGCCTCCTGGTTTGACAGATCCGAAAACGAGAGTGGTTTATCCTGTCTAGGTCTCAAGCGTTCCTCAAGATTCTCAATCCGTTTTTCAATCTGACTGGTGTTCATGATCAAATTCCCCCCTTTCTGTTAAGAACGGCTTCTTCCAATTCCTCCAACCGGGCCTCTAGGCTCTCCATCTCTATCGCCTTGACCGATATCTCCAATACTGCCTTTGCGGCAGTAACCCTTGGGGAGGGAGGTTTCTCCTTGTCCCTCATTATCTCCCTTAATGTCTCAACGGCTTCGACGGTTGCCTGTTGCAGCCGGCTGATTGCATGGTTGACAATCTGCCGCTTCCCCTCCCGGTAGGCATCCTGGAACTCGGGGACCTGCAACCATCGGAAGAGGGTCGCCTCGCCAATTCCAACAGCCTGCGCGGCTTCTCTCACGGTAGGATGTTCGAGGAGGGCTACAACCGCCTGCTCCTTCTTTTTTCCCAATTTTGCGCTATGGCCTCTCACCGCCGATCAACTCCTATCACTTATTCCTGTTTTCCCCAGTCAAACGACCTGACCTCTTTTCTTACTGAATCACGCGTTTATTGTTCTCAATGAATGAGTCCAAGTCTTTGATGTCCAGGTACTGTTTCCGGCCACCGGGAAACTGCACAACGGGCAAGTCACCGCTCCATATCCTCTCGCGCATTGCCCAGACCGTAAGGCCCAAGTATTCAGCCGCCCGTTTGAGGGGCAGAAGGCGCGGGCACATGGGATTGCATATCCCTTGTGCCTTTGAAGATGCTTTACCTGTGCGGTTCTTCGATGCCATGTGACCGTTTTGTGCCCATCGTTATAATTGTTTGTTCGCCAAGAAACCCACCATAACAGCCAACTTTTCTACCCCCGATCCTTCTCCTCATCGCGGTAATGTAAAATCCTGGCTCTCGATTTGAACATTTGCTACCTCGTTTCTAGATACCAATTGCCCTGCTGCATCAATTTACATCCGTCAACACTCTTGTCCAAAATCGGTTTTTATCTTGGACAGCATTTGAAC
>JBDRGH010000196.1:0-14161 GCA_043818015.1 Pseudomonadota bacterium | reverse complement strand
ACCCTGATCTGGTGGGTTCTTCCTGTTTCTAAGCTTATCTCTAACAAGGCAATTTCGTCGAACTGTTCAACTAGTCTCCAGTGCGTTACGGCCTCCTTTCCCCTTCTGGCTTTGGTTGACATCTTCTTTCTGTCTACAGGATGTCTTCCGATGAGGGAAACAACAGTACCCTCTTCTTTACGAAAGGTACCATAGACCAGAGCAATATAGTTTCTTATGATAGAATGTTCGCTAAACTGGCTCACTAATGATTGATGGGCAACATCATTCTTGGCCACTACCAAAACCCCTGAAGTATTCTTATCAAGACGATGCACGATCCCAGGACGGATAACCCCCCCTATACCGGAGAGGTCACGGGTGTAGTACAGAAGCGCATTGACTAAGGTGCCAGAATAGTTGCCAGAAGCAGGGTGAACAACCAGTCCAGCAGGTTTGTTTACCACGATAACAAAACTATCCTCATAGATAATATCAAGAGGGATATTCTCCGGAGAGGGGCCGGAAGGGATAGGCTCTGGGATGGACACCTTTATTAAATCGCCCTTCCTTACCCTGAAGCTGGCCTTGGGAAATATATTATTTACCAGGATAAGTTGAGTATCGATTAGCCTCCTTATCCGGGAACGGGAGACAGGGAGTTCTTGTTGTGACAGAAAGATATCCAGTCGTTTCTTACTATCACCCTCTGGAACAATAAATTCAAACTGTTGGTCCATAGCTTATTCACATTGATGAAGACTATTGACATCGATGAAAAACTACTCCAGCAGCTCTGTGTTCCAATACGAGATGTCTACCATATTCAGAAACGCTCGCCACTCTTCGCGTTTCACATCCTGCAAAGAAAGCTTGAGAAAAGGTGTCCAACGGGGCTTAACAGGTGGTTTACGTAGCTTCATACCAGACTCTTGCGGTATTCTACCACCTTTCTTCTTATTACAAGAAAAACAGCAACAGATTATGTTTTCCCAGCAGCTAGTTCCCCCATAAGCACGCGGGATAACATGGTCGAGACTCAACTCATTCTTCGGGAAGGTATTGCCGCAATACTGACAGGTATTTTTGTCCCTTGCGTATATGTTTGCCCTCGTAAATCGCACGTGGGTTTTCGGTACTCGATCATACGCTACCAACAGGATGACTCTAGGAATCTTTATTACTCCACCAACGAGGCCAATAGTCTCATCATGTTGTTCTACACTGAGATCACTCCAACTGTCGTAATCGAAGGTTTCGAACTGGGAATTGACGGCTCTCGCAATCCCCTGGTATAGCAATGAAAAGGCCCGCCTTACCGTAGTAACGTTGATAGGCAGAAATGACCTGTTTACAACTAAAACATTTGAATCAATCATTGTAGAAACGCGGCTGAAAGGTTTTTACCTGAAGGCATTAAATCCATTGTGCGGATACTAGCATATAAAGTTTTTGTTTGCAAATCAATTTTCGATTAACTATACTCAAATTGCTTAGCAGTGAAGCTTTGTCAGGACTTTTCATGGGCTACCGAATTACACTCAGCCACTTGGTCGTTACTTTGAAATCAGAAATTTCGGGGCTACTGCCCAAATCCTTTTTCCCTTTGTCTAAAACGTCGAGGTCGGGTGATCTTGACTTTTAGGGAACCCCTTTGTCCCTGAGCAAGATTTCCTGGAGCTGGGGGTACCCATCGGGGCGAGGAGGAAGGGGAAGGCCAGTCCGCTAGAGACGGGAAGGGGCAAGTATTCCCCACTGCCGAGCCCCCGAAGGGTCACTGTGGAAGCAGCGAGGGAAGGGATAAGGGGGTTCACTTCCACGAGGCGTTGCCCAAACGGAAACAGCGAGAGCTTTGAAAAAGCATCCCTGAGTCTGAGTCAACCTAACTGAGGGGCTTAACGAAGATCGTATCGAACAGAAAATGGAAGGCGTAATAGAATGATCAAAGAGAAAGTATCTCGGATTGTGGACGGCTTGCGTATAGTGGGAGAGGTTTATCTTCCTTCGGATCGCAGAGAGAAAGCCTATCCCGCTGTTTGTCTGTGCCATGGCATTCCCGGAACGATCAAAGATCCAACGGATCGGGGTTATCAGCTTCTGGCTGAAAGGTTCTGTATGGAGGGCTTTGCCTCCTTGATTTTCAATTTCAGAGGCACGGGGGGTAGCGATGGCAATTTCGACATCCTCGGCTGGGCTCGAGATCTCAGTGTCATGATAGATTTTTTCTTTAGGCATCGAGGGATAGACAAAAGATGTGTATCATTGGTGGGATTCAGCGGAGGTGCTGCTGTGTCTGTGTATGTCGCTGCTCACGATCTGAGGATTTCAGCCTTAGTAACATTCGCCTGTCCGTCCGAGTTCGGCTTTATTTCCGAGCCTGAAAAGGCCGAGTTATTTATCAACCGAGTCAGAGAGGTGGGGCTAATACGAGATCCGGATTATCCCCCTTCTGCCAAAGTATGGGTAGAGGGCTTTAAAGATATCTGCCCGATAGAATGGGTAAACAAGATTTCACCGAGACCTATCCTCATAGTACATGGGACTGCCGACGAGGTGGTTGATGTAAGCCACGCGTGGAGGCTGTATGAAAAGGCCGAGAACCCCAAAGACCTATCGATAATCGAGGGGGCTATTCACAGAATCAGAACCGATGAGAGAGCAATCAATAGAGCCCTGGAGTGGTTAAAAAAAGTCAACACTACGCCTCGCGATATTCACCGAATACACCCCTGAGCACATCCGAAATTTCACCCAAAGTGGCGTAACTTCTCACGGCCTGGAGTATTATCGGCACCAAATTTTCCTCTCCCTTTGCCGCACTTTCCAATTCTTTGAGTGTTTTGCTTACTCTTGTATTATCCCTTTCCTTCTTTACCCTTTCTAATCTCTTCTTTTGCACTGTCCCAACCTCTGGATTAACCTTCAAGAGATTGGTTGGGGGTTTCTCTTCTATCACAAATTGATTTAGACCGACAATTATATTCTCTCTCTTTTCCACATCCATCTGATATCGATAGGCACTATCGCCTATCTCCTGCTGCATATACCCCAATTCTATCGCCCTTATGGCCCCCCCCAGGGAAGCTATTTTCTCAATATATTCTAACGCTTTCTTTTCAATACCATCCGTTAACGCCTCAACCGCGTACGAACCCGCCAGAGCATCAACAATGTCGGCGACACCACTCTCATATGCAATAATCTGCTGAGTTCGAAGGGCAGTTCGAACTGCATCTTCAGATGGTAACGCGAGTGCCTCATCAAAGGAATTGGTATGAAGGGATTGGGTCCCGCCCAAGACAGCGGCTAACGCCTGAAACGCAACCCTAACTATGTTGTTGGCCGGCTGCTGAGCGGTAAGGGTACAACCGGCTGTTTGGGTGTGAAATCTCAAGGTGCACGATCTATCTTGCTTCGCCTTGAATCGTTCCTTCATTATCTTTGCCCACACCTTTCTGGCAGCTCTAAACTTAGCTACTTCTTCGATGATATTGTTATGAGAATTAAAAAAGAAGGAGAGACGAGAAGCAAAATCATCCACATTGAGGCCAGCATGGATAGCTGCCTCCACGTATGCTATTCCATTTGCTAGGGTGAAAGCAACTTCTTGGACCGCTGAAGATCCAGCTTCCCGAATATGGTAACCGCTGATACTAATGGTGTTCCAACGGGGCAAATTATCTTTGCAAAAACTAAAGATATCCGTAATTATTCTCATAGATTCTTTCGGCGGGAAGATATAGGTCCCTCGAGCAACATATTCCTTCAGGATATCATTTTGAATCGTCCCATTAAGTTTCTCTAGAGCCACCCCCTGTTTTTCAGCCACTCCCATGTACATGGCCAGTAGAATAGCCGCCGTCGAATTGATGGTCATAGACGTACTCACCTTGTCCAGCGGAATTCCATTAAAGAGAATCTCCATATCTGCCAAGGAGTCAATGGCTACCCCACATTTACCTACCTCACCCAAACTCAACGGGTGATCCGAATCATAACCTATCTGGGTAGGTAGATCAAAAGCAACACTGAGACCGGTCTGGCCTTCTTCCAAGAGATATTTATAGCGTTTATTAGTATCCTCCGCGGTACCGAACCCGGAATACTGCCTCATCGTCCAAAATCTTCCACGGTACATCGTAGGCTGGACACCCCTTGTAAACGGATATTCACCAGGGAATCCGATATTATCAACATAATCTGAACCTTCTATGTCCAATGGGGTAAAGAGTCGTTTTAATTCAATACCGGAGGTAGTCTCGAACTTCTCCTTCCTTTCTGGGAATTTACTCGTGGACTTTTCAACAGCATCATTCCAACTGCCAAGTTCTGCTTTCAGATCCCTCTCTTTAAAACTCATCTCAAATCCTCCATTTTTCTATTTCTTCCACCTTCCGCAAGAGAGCCCGCTGAGTGATTCAGACCTTACTCTCAGAATCTCCGAACGCTACCTTTTCACTATCTATCCACCTCTATCCCTAAACTTTTTATCTTTCTGTGGAGATGACTTCTTTCAATACCTATTGCGTGGGCTGTTTTCGATACATTGTCACGAAACTCCCTGAGTTTTTCTTTAATAAATTGCCTTTCAAATTCATCCCTCGCATCCCTCAATGAATCGTGTTCGAGAAGCAGATCCTCCCCTTTCGTCTTTTGTCCTCTTTTTATCGGAGCTGGGATGTCTTCTTCCGTGATTACCCTAGCAGGACTCATAATCACTAACCTCTCAATGACGTTCTTGAGTTCGCGAACATTCCCAGGCCAATGGTATACCATCAGCATGTCCAAGGCTTCCTTTGATATCTCCTTTTGCTCTTTACCATTCTCTGTGCAAAACACCTTAAAAAACTGAGAAACCAGCAAAGGTATGTCTTCCTTTCTCTCCCTCAAAGGCGGAACCTCGATGGGTATCACATGGATTCTGTAGTAGAGGTCTTCCCTAAAATTTCCCAGCTCCATCTCTTCTTTTAGATCTTTATTGGTGGCGGCGATTACTCTGACATCGATCTGGATGCTCCTAGTCCCACCTACCCGTTCAAAGGCCTGTTCCTGAAGAATCCTCAGTATCTTTGCTTGCGTCTTAAAGCTCATATCGGCTATCTCGTCCAGAAAGATCGTGCCTCCATTGGCCAGGTCGAATTTACCTTTCTTCTGGGATAGGGCCCCGGTAAACGCACCCTTTTCATAGCCGAACAATTCAGTTTCAATCAATCCTTCTGGAATTGCGGCGCTGTTCACTTCGACAAATGGACTATGAGCCCTCAGACTCTTCCTGTGAATTGAACGGGCCACCAACTCCTTTCCCGTCCCATTCTCTCCGGATATCAAGATCCACCCGTTGGTCGGGGCAGCAACTGCCATCTGCTGCTGCAGTAGTATAATCGCTTCACTATTACCTATTATTTCATACCCCTTATGAATCTTCTCACGCAGGATTTCGTTCTCCGCTTGTAGTCGCTGGAAATTGAGGGCGTGCTCTATCGTTAATACTACTTTGTCCAGTGACAATGGCTTCTCAATAAAGTCATATGCTCCGAGTTTTGTCGCCTTGACTGCTGTTTCTATGGTTCCATGTCCTGAAATCATAATGACCGGCAGCTTGGGGAATATTGCTTTCAGTCTCTTTAGCACCTCAATCCCGTCGATCCCTGGCATCCAGATATCGAGAAGTATCAAATCAGGCATCTCTTTCTCGACTTTCCTGACAGCCGTGATGCCGTTACTGGCCACAGATACATTGAAGCCTTCATCTCTTAATATGTCGCTTAACGATTTTCTTATACTCTCCTCATCGTCTACTATCAAAATACTCTTTTTCATTCCAAACCCCAAAGGTAGAACTTGTCCATACGTTTTTCCTTCAAACCCTAACTGGCAACTCAATGATAAACCTGGATCCCCTCGGTTGATTTTCTTTCACCCTTATATACCCATTATGGTCGGAAACGATCGTATTGACGATAGATAAACCGAGGCCAGTCCCCGACTTTTTTGTAGAGAAGTAAGGTTCAAACAGTCTCGATCTTTCTTCTTGAGGAATCCCACAACCCGTGTCAGCAATTTCTATTCTTGCAACTTGGAAAGCCTCATCATAAAACGTCTCTATAGTTACCCGTCCCCTTTTTTCGATAGACGCAACGGCATTATCTAAGAGATTGATCATCACTCTTCTAATCTGTTCCCTGTCGAGATCAAAAACCGGCACATGGTTTCTCTCCACAAAATCAAATCTTATATTCTTGTGGGCTTCCTGGTAAAGAACCAGAGTCTCCTCGATTATCTTATTTATGTCATTCGGATGGGGATTAGTTGCCGGCAACCGAGCAAAATTTGAAAACTCGTTTACTAAACCTTTTAATTCTTCTACCTGGTCAATTATGGTTTTTGTAGACTCATCAAAGACCTTTCCATCACCAGAAAATTTATTCAGGTACCGTTTCCTCAACCTCTGGGCCGAGAGTTGAATAGGCGTCAACGGATTCTTAATCTCGTGAGCTATGCGCCTTGCTACCTCTCGCCACGCTGCTGCCCGTTGTGCCTTTTGCAGTTGGGTTAGATCGTCAAAAACCACAACCAGACCCATATAGTTTTCCTCCTCATCCTTTAACACCGCAACACTTATGAGTAGGGTCAAGGTTTCATCTGGTAAGGACAATTTTATCTGCCTCTCAATCGCTCCGCCGGTAGAACCAGTTACTTCTTCCAATAATTGTTTGACCTCATTCAGATACCCCGCAGCAAAAACCTCATCATATCTCTTGTTCACCACGTGTTCAGCCTCTATCCCAAACATGTTTTCTGCCGATTTATTTATCGTGCTAACCCTTCCTTCCTTGTCAATAGAAACCACGCCAGCGGCTACATTTCTCAGTACTATCTCCATGTATCTTCTGCGTTGATCTGATTCTATATTGGTATTTCTCAATCCGATATTTGCTTCTTCAAGCATAGACTTACTAGCCTTCAGGTCATGGGTCATCCTGTTAAACGAATTCATTAACCTGCCGATCTCGTCATCAGTGACAGCGTCTATCTGGAAGTTCAGGTTCCCACCAGCAACCTCGTGGATTCCATTCGCTAATCTTTGCACTGGTACCGTAACCTCCTTGGCCAAGTAAAAACCAAACCATGTAGCTGAAAAGACTATAAGCAGAGTAACGATAGAAAGGGTTATAAAATAACTCGCCTTGATGGGATTTTTTAACATCTTAAGTTGTTTATACTCTGCAAACGTAGAAGAGATATCTGCCATTTTCGCAACGAGGCTTTGCGGCACAAAATAGTTTACTATCACGAGGCCATTGGCTTCTCCGTTACTTTTCGCGGAGCGGACAGGAACCACGCATCTGATTAGCTCCCCCTTACCCGCTGATTGAATCTTGGTAATATTCTCTCCCTTTAACCCTTGCGCTACCAATTCTGAGTCTTCTGCGGCGAAACGATCAACAGGCATCTCATCATTAACCACCCGTACTAACCCTTCTGCCTTGTCCGAGAACACTTCTATTGCTCCTAGATTGTATTGGTCTAGCTTAGATTTAACAAATTTCTTAAGAGAGTTCAGATTATTGCGCTCTAAAAGTTCTCTTTCTGTAATGCCCTGGCTTATCTGTTTTGCGTAATACGTGGCATTATTAGCAGAATTTTGATAGTATGCTTGGGCCACTGCAAGGGATTCTTGAAGGGAGTTTTCTACCTGAATACTAAACCAGTTCTCAATACTATTGGTTATAAATCCAGCTGCCACGAAAAACAAGAGAACAGTCGGCACTATTGATAAACTAACGAAGGCTACAACAAATTTAGTCCGTAGTTTCGAGCCCAATATGTTTTTTCTTCTTTCAAAGACCAGCTTTACAATGTTCCGCACGACCAGAAAAACCACAAATAGCAACAATATCACATTTATATTTATTAGGCCGAAGACGAAGATGTTACTGGCAAGGGGAATGTGATCGCTTATCTTTGATGAGTGGATCTCCAGAAATGTGAGGAAGATGACGAGAATGGTAGTGAATAGGATTATGTACCGTTCGCGTTTACGCCTTCTCAATTCCTGAGGGTGGATCTTTGGGGAACCTTCAGTAACCATTAGTTTGCCTAACGCCCTCTACTCTGAATTATCCGCCTGAGGCGAGAGAGAATTTAGCGATATTCTAAGCGTTATCGATTCTCTAATAAATGAAATACTCTCTATACCAGTCAGTCTCAAAATCCCATAGAGAAACAAAGAACAGCACGTAATCAAGAAAGAAGGGGAGTTTTATAGGGTCCAGTTCTGCCTTTATCCTCACGTAGTATTTGCTGTTCTTTTGTAGAGAACTCATGGGTATGACAGGAAGTCCGTTTAACTCTGCCATTTCTTTCTTTGCCTCAAAAAAGTCCTTTGAGACTATTTCTTTTCGATCCTTAGAATTGAAGGTAACCCTAAACTCATCTCTCAGGTTATTGTAGACTATGGTGTGTCTAACCGTTATCGACGCAAGGGTTTCATCAAACCACAATCGCCGAGGCCGGCACAAGTCAATAAAAAACGTGAAGGTAGTTGGAATACCGTTCAGAATTGCCTCTTCCATCTTTTTCGTAAAACAGCCATCCACAGAGAAATAGACCAGAAGGTCCTTCGGTGTATTGGTTACAATTACATCTTTAATTTCTGCTTCTTTACAAAAGGAATTTGATGGGAAGGAGAGGATGGTTGACAGTATAATGGTGAAAAACAGTGTTACAGCGATGACAAGCTTCATCAATCCATCTCAATAGTAGCATTAGGTTCTCTGGAAGAAAACGACTCTTCTTATCATGCCTCTTTATAGCCGATAATTGACGAAAATGCAAGATTTAATTTGGTGTTCTCAAAGCGCCAGAAACATACCCCTATTAAAGCGAAAGGCAAGATTTTCAACCTGTCCCTCAGAGAAGACTACCCTCCTTACACCTTCTTCGAAAGGCACACGTTGAGATAAGTACGAAGGAGAGGCTCGAGATGATTTTAGAAAAGAAGCCGCCCCCGGGGATGCTTTTTCAAAAGTTCTCTCTGTAATTACCTTGACAACACCCAAAGAAAAAACTAAGATACGTTCCCGACGATTTTGGACGAGAGAGGAATGAGTTGCGATATTTCTTGTGTGTTTTGGGTCTGGTATTAGTAATTGAAGGGTTGCCGTACTTTGCCTTCCCCGAGAGATTCAAGAAGATGATACGTAAGCTCCCAGACGTCCCAGACAATTTGCTAAGGATATTTGGTTTTATTGCCATGGGTCTCGGCCTTCTTTCCATCTATATCTCAAGGTTATGGGAGTAACGAGCGAGGATACCCACTGCATAGGACAGGTTACAATGAGGCTAGAAGAGTTCGATTATAGGCTTCCTGAAGAGTTAATCGCTCAGTATCCTACAGAAAAGAGGGACGAATCTCGGCTCTTAGTTGCAGGCAGGCAGAGTGGACAGATAGAACATAGGGTCTTCAGTGACGTATTACATTTTATGGAAAAAGGGAGTGTACTGGTAGTAAATGATACCAAGGTGATACCAGCAAGACTTCTCGGGAAGAAGGAGACCGGTGGGACAGTTGAAGTATTAATCCTCAAGCGCCGAAACCACTCAAGACCGGAGGGTGACGAGGAAACCAATGCGTGGGAATGCTTGGTTAAGCCCTCAAGGAGACTGAAAGAGGGCTCGGTGATTTTCTTTAATGAATGCCTAGAAGGAAAGGTGGAACAGCAGGGCTCGAATGGGAAACGGGTCATTCAATTCCACTGCCGCGGAGACTTCGATGAAATCTTGGATAGCGTTGGAAGGATTCCATTGCCTCCTTATATCAGGTGGAACCGAGAACAGGAAGATTGGGAGAGAGATGTAGAACGATACCAGACAGTCTTTGCCCGGAATAAAGGGGCCGTTGCAGCTCCAACGGCGGGGCTGCACTTCACGGAAGGGTTAATATCAAAGATCCGAGAAAAAGGCGTGAAAATTGCTTCTACAACCATTCACATCGGCCCGGGTACTTTTATGCCGGTAAGGGTAGAAGATATTGAAAATCATATATTAGAGGCGGAGTATTTTGAAATCACGTCAGAAGCAGCAAGTTTAATAAACGAAGCGCTGACAAGTGGCAAACGAATTATTGCGGTTGGGACCAGTACCACTCGTGCTCTCGAGTCTGCCGTGGGCGTCGACAAGCTTATAAAACCCGCATCCAAGTATACCACTTTGTTCATCTATCCTGGTTACGAGTTTAAGATTGTCGATGCTTTGATTACCAACTTTCATCTGCCCAAATCTACCCCGTTGTTACTGGTCTCCGCTTTTGCGGGAAAGACCCTTGTCTCAGATATTTACAGACGAGCTATTGAGGCGAAATACCGTTTCCTCAGTTATGGGGACGGAATGATGATACTGTAGTTAGATGGGTTATAAGTTTGACCTCTTAAAAAAAGATTCAGGTTGCAGCGCTAGATTGGGTAGGGTAACCACCAAACATGGGCAATTCACAATCCCTGCTTTCATGCCGGTTGGCACTCAGGCAACCATAAAGTCATTGTCACCAAAGGACTTGAAGGAGGTTGGGGCCCAGATTGTATCGACTAATACCTACCACTTATATCTACGCCCAGGCCATCAAGTCATCAAGAAATTAGGTGGACTACACAGATTTATGGGTTGGGATCACCCCATCCTCACTGACAGTGGGGGGTTTCAGGTCTTCAGTCTTGCAGCCCTCAGAAAAATTACCGAAGAGGGAGTATATTTTCAGTCACATATCGACGGTTCCAGGCATTTCATCTCACCTGAAAAATCCGTTGAGATCCAGGAAACTCTGGGATCCGATATAATGATGTGCTTCGATGAGTGTATTCCGTATCCGGCCTCGCATGACTATGCCTTGAATTCTGTTGAGATGACCGCCAAATGGGCTGAAATATGTAAGAAGACAAGGAAGTCAGGAGATGCGGCGCTTTTCGGTATTATCCAGGGTGGAATGTTTGGAGACTTGAGAGAGAAAAGTGCAGAATCTATCTTGAATATCGGCTTCGATGGTTATGCTATAGGAGGCCTCAGTGTTGGTGAGACCAAAGCAATGATGTATGAAATAATAATGAGGACATTGCCGTTACTGCCAGAAGATAGTCCCAGATACCTCATGGGCGTTGGCACCCCCGAAGACTTAGTGGAATATACAGGGTTGGGATTCGATATGTTTGACTGCGTCATGCCAACACGCAATGCTCGAAACGGGATGCTCTTTACTTCGAAGGGAAAGATCGCGATAAAAAATGCTCAGTATGTTGATGACGATTCTCCTCTAGACGAGAATTGCCCGTGCTATACCTGCAAACATTTTTCGAGAGGATATCTTAGACACCTATTCGTTGCGAATGAGATACTATCTTCCAGGCTCAATACCATTCACAATTTAACCTACTATTTTACGCTGATAAGCGAAATGAGGGAGGCTATTGCAGAAAACAGATTCACCGAGTTCCGCAAGAAATTCTATGAATTAAGGGAAAATGATAATTGATAATCCGTTTTGACAGCAATAATCACAAAGTCTTTTTGGTTAAATCGTTGACTCCGGACAAAAAGTGCGATATAAGGACTCACGTAAATTGAATATCGATAAATTCCAGAAATATCGAGACGTTTTAATCTGCCCTTAGACATCAAGAGTAAATAATCATTGTCAAGGAGGTGATTTTTTTGATTGAGATTGCGTATGCCATGGGTGGCGACGCTGCTGGTGGCGCAAAAGGGATGGGGGGTATCGGGGCTTTTCTCCCATTGATTCTCATGTTCGTAATCTTCTATTTCCTTTTGATCAGACCCCAACAGAAAAAGGCAAAAGAACACAGGGACATCCTTAAGGACCTCAGAAAGGGTGACATGGTGGTAACGACTGGCGGTCTTCATGGAAAAATTACAGGGTTGGCCGATACAATAGTTACCCTCGAAATAGCAGATAAGGTTCGCGTAAAGGTTTCGAGAAGCCAAATTGCCGGAATCAGTACAGGAACTGATAGAAAAGAAATAGTCAAAGGGAGGTGATTGAGATAAATCCAGCTCACATTAAACGAGTTTATTCCTTTTATTCTCCAGTTTATGATTTGATTTTCGGCAAGATTATGGAGCAGGGGCGGAAGAAAGCAATTAGCCTATTGGATGTTGAGGCAGACCATAAAATTTTGGAGATTGGCATAGGAACCGGTTTGACCCTCGGGTTATACCCTCCAAATTGTAACATAGTGGGCATCGATATATCGGAAAAGATGCTGGCGAAGGCGAAGAAGAGAGCTTTCAGGATTCGAAATAATAACCATATCGCCTTCGAAGTAATGGACGCGGTTAACCTTGAGTTTGCCGATAATACCTTTGATGCAGTCATTGCTTCTTACGTCATTACGACGGTAAACAACCCTTTGAAGGTATGCTTGGAGATGAAACGGGTATGTAAAGACGGGGGCCAAATTATTGTTGTCAATCACTCCAAAAGCGAAAATGGAGTTCTTCGTAAACTGGAGGAAATAATATCTCCTTTATGTTGGAGGGTAGGGTTTGCTACCGATCTAAATGTCTTGGAGCCATTGCAGTCGAGCGGGATTAGCATCGATAAAGTCACCAGTGTAAAACCTTTCAATTTGTACAAGGTGATTCAAGGAACCAAGGTAGGGCAGTAATCGGCCCGTTTAACCTCTCCTCGGGGAAGTCCAAAGTCACGGAAGAAATCCGAACAGGCATTTTTTTCGATTCATCACGGGCATTTTCGTCTCGTCCACGGTGACCCGATAGCGGATCGTGTCTCGCTCCATTCGCCTTTCGAGGTGTGCACGTAAAGGCTTAAACTATTGGATCTTTCCTTCAGGATCCTTTCTCGAGAACAGGGTTCTCGAAAGCACTCACAATCACTGAGGCAGAGTAAGACCATCGCGTAGCATAAAATAGGGAAGAGATATGCCAGGGAACTTAAGATGGAAAGCTTTACTGATTGCAATAGCTACCATAGTTGCTTTCGTTTACCTATCTTCTTCAATTACTGATCAGTTGCCCGAATGGTGGCCCAAGAAACAGATAAAATTGGGACTGGATCTTCAGGGGGGAACCCATCTCCTCTTGGAGGTAGAGACTGGGAAGGCTGTTGAGAACACGGTTGAGAGGATCACGGGGGATTTAAAGGACACCCTTAGAAAAAAAAGGATCAGATACAGCAGACTAGACCGAGTCAACGACACTGAGATACTCGTTGAATTGTTACGCGCGGAGGATAGGGATGAATTTAAGCAGGTTCTCAATTCTGAATTTCGTAACCTGAAGGAACTGTTTACGGAGGAGGATAGCGGGAAATTGTCCGCGAGATTTAGGCTTTCTGATAAGGAGATCGACTACATAGAAAAATTTGCGGTTGACCAGGGTTTGCAGACCATTCGAAATAGAATTGACCAGTTCGGTGTCAGTGAGCCAATGATCCAGAAGCAGGGCGAAAAAAATATTCTTGTCCAGCTACCTGGGATTAAAGATATAAAACGGGCCAAGAACCTCATAGGTAAGACTGCCCCTCTTAGAATTCAAGTTAGTCGATGATAAACACAGTATCGAGGAAGCATTAAGGGGAAGGATACCCGCAGGAGATGAGATCCTATACCAGAGGGTTGTGGACAGAGAGACTGAAAATGTCGTAACAAGGCCGTACCTACTGGAAAAGAAAACCTTAATGACCGGTGACGTTATCACCGATGCTGGTGTCCGGATTGACAGTCAGTTCAATACACCATACGTGACAATGGAGTTTGACAGCCGAGGGAAGCGATTGTTTGATCGTATTACGGCTGCGAATGTGAACAGACGTCTTGCCATAATCCTGGATGAGAATGTCTATTCTGCTCCAGTTATCCAAGAGAGGATATCCGGAGGCCGTGCTCAAATTAGTGGCTCATTTACTACCGAGGAGGCCCATGATCTTGCAATTGTGCTTCGAGCAGGTTCTCTTCCAGCCCCTGTTCGATATCTTGAGGAGAGAACCGTTGGTCCGTCCCTGGGTAAAGACTCTATCCATAGCGGCATGGTTTCCATAATTATTGGTGGTTTGTTGGTGGTCCTTTTTATGGCGATTTATTACAAGCTTTCTGGCGTCGTTGCAAATATAGCCTTGGTCTTAAATATCATACTGATCATGGCAGCGTTGGCA
>JBDRGH010000195.1:0-2885 GCA_043818015.1 Pseudomonadota bacterium | reverse complement strand
GACCAGCTTTAAAGGGTACTTGCGCCCCATCTTTTCCAGTGCGTTTCTTTCTTCAAAGCCGACACCACCGCTCAAGTAAACTATTCCGCTCCCGACCACTTCCTTCTTCACAAAAGCGGGGGACTGATCATCACCCATATCCTTTGCATCGGTAGAATGAAGACCAGGAATAAAGCCAGTAACCAGAATTAAACCTGATAAAAGTAAAAGAAAAGAGGTTCTCTTCGAAAACAGCATACGATTCGTCCTCCCTTCACTATTTTGAGCGTATTTGCACTTAAATACTTTCTATGATACACTGACAACTATGGAAATTCAAGGAAAATATCTAGCAAGCAACTACCTTGACCTAACTGGTAAAAGCTACTATATGCTTTTCTACTCACAAGGTTACCGTGTATAAACTGAACAAATCGAGATTTTAATGCGTGGAGAAAGAAGGGGAGATATGGATAAGGAAAAGTCACGGAAGACTATTAGAGATATCTTTGGAAAGGCCGTCATGGCCGTAGACCCAAAGGAGGTTATAAAGAGAAACGTTCGGTTGGCAGACAGCCCATCAGGCGTCAAATTACTGATACGTGACAGAGAATACGATCTTTCAGAATATCGGGGGATATATGTGGTGGGAGCGGGAAAGGCCGCATCCTCTATGGCCTGGGCAATAGAAGAAGTCCTTGGAGAGAGAATCATTCGGGGGATTGTTAACGTCAAATATGGTTATCGAGAAGCCCTCGATAAAATAACTGTCAATGAAGCAGGCCATCCGCTTCCTGATGAAGCGGGAGTGAAAGGTACGAGGGATATCCTTGATTTGATAGCGACGCTTTCCGGCCACGATCTAGTAATATGCTTGATCTCAGGTGGGGGGTCAGCCTTGATGCCCCTGCCTTGTGAAGGTATAACCCTTTCCGAGAAGCAGAATACGACTAAATTGCTCTTAGAATGCGGTGCTACCATAAACGAAATAAACGCTATAAGGAAACACATCTCTCGGGTAAAGGGTGGAAGGTTTGCCAAAGATGTATACCCGGCCACCTTGATTTCTCTTATACTGTCCGATGTTATTGGTGATAGATTAGACGTTATTGCTTCCGGGCCAACAGTTCCAGACAAAAGCACCTTTGCGGACTGCCTGAAAATTATAGAAAAATATGGAATAACGAGAAAGATACCCCCCGTTATTTTAACACATCTCACAGACGGGTCAAAGGGCAAGCGAGAGGATACACCAAAGCCGGGTGACGTAATCTTTGACAAAACCCAAAACGTCATAATTGGAAACAATCTATTGGCTATCGATGAAGCAAGAAAACATTCCGAAGAGATGGGTTATAACCCGCTTATTCTCTCCTCTTCCATTGAAGGAGAAACGAAGGAAGTGGCCAAAGTTCATGCAGCTATAGCAAAAGAGGTCTTAACCTCTGGAAATCCAGTAAGAAGGCCGGCCTGCATCATATCCGGTGGGGAGACCACCGTTACTATTCACGGTAGTGGTCTGGGAGGAAGGAACCAGGAGTTTGTTTTGGCCGCTGCTATGGAGATTGATGGGGTAGAAGAAATAACCGTCTTGAGCGGCGGAACCGACGGTACCGATGGTCCTACAGACGCAGCTGGAGCTATTGCTGACGGTGGCACCATAGAAAGAGCTAGAAAACTGAAGATGGATCCGTATTCATACCTTAAGAATAACGATTCCTACCACTTTTTTGAGAAATTGGACGATTTACTCATCACGGGTCCTACCAATACCAACGTAATGGATCTCAGGTTGATGATAGTAGACTAGTAACTACACTCTCTAATCCCAGCAAGAAAAGAGGTTCAGGCCTACATCTGATCTAACTCTTGGTTAGCTATCAAAGCTGCACCTAAAGCCCCAACGATTTGAGGCTCATCAGGAACAATGAGCTGCGCCTTAAGTTCCGCTTTCAAGAATTTTACAAGTCCCGGATTCTTAGCTGTACCACCAGTGAAAACAACCTCCTCAGCAATCGTATCGAGCCTTATGTGGCAAGCCATTGCGTACACTCTCTTAATCAGGGCCTTAAGCACCCCCGCGACGATGTCTTCTATCGGCCTCTTTTTAGCACGAAAAGCGACAACTTCCGTCTCAGCGAATACGACGCATGTGCTCGACATGAGACACGGGTCTTTGGCGTTCAGCGCTAGCCTACCTACATCCTCTAACCCTATTTCCAGAATGTTGCACAAAGTCTCAATAAATCTCCCTGTACCAGCGGCGCATTTATCATTCATAATAAAGTCGATAACAAGTCCATCTTCATCCATACGAATAGCTTTACTATCTTGTCCTCCTATATCGATTACACCCCGCGCAGCAGGGATCAGGTAATGGGCTCCCGCAGCATGGCAGATAATTTCGCTTTCCGCTTTATGAGCAAAGTCTACCGCAAATCGACCCCAACCTGTGCTAAGGATATAATCTAAGTCGTCCTTTGAAATACCGGCTTTTTGTAATGCCTCTTCCGCTACTTTTCTAGCGGTTTCTGTGACATCTGCTCCGGTATGCATTATAGAATAACCTGAGATTTTATCGTCATTCAGGACCAAAGCCTTAGATGCGGCTGCCCCTATATCAACTCCCATAACGGGCATGATGTTATAGCTTCCCCCAAAACAGATACAATGTAAACTGTCTACTTTCTCAAGTGATGTAACAGAGACACAGACTGGCTCCGTCGATACTGAGCCAGAGTACGAAGCATAATCCCCCTCGCTACGCCATGGATGCTCGTAATGGCTCTAAGCTGTAAGAAAGGGCTTTGTTACCAGCCCTTTCTCAGAGTGTCCATGAAAACCAACTCTTACGGTCAAAGAATGAGGAGGGTCCGCTTGGTGGCAATGGTTGGTTCATCTCACTG
>JBDRGH010000194.1:0-4534 GCA_043818015.1 Pseudomonadota bacterium | reverse complement strand
CTTCTGTAAAAATACTAGCCCAGGCCAATCGAGAAGGATCGGCGGTGGTAGTTGGCAGGGACTCTGGGATAAAGAGCATGAAGGACCTTCGAACAAAGACTATTGCCATCCCGGGCTATTCTACGGTCCAGGATTTTCTCTTGAGAAAGGCATTGGTCAGGAATGGTATGGAATTGAACGAAGTTAGGATCATAGTGGTTAAGCCACCGGAGATGATATGGGCATTGGAGTCAGGTGACATTGATGCATTTATCGCCTGGGAGCCCCACGTGGCTAAAGCCGTTACGAAAGGGATAGGGAGGATACTTATAACCTCTCATGATATCTGGGAACACCATCCCTGTTGTGTATTGGTGGCTGACTCGAAATTCATGGAGGAACACCCTGAGGTAGTAAGAAAGATAGTAAAAGTCCACGTAGACGCAACGAATTATATAAAGAGCCACCCTGACGAGGCGATCAAGATAGGAACAGCATATACCGGAATGGACGAGGCTACGGTCAGGCAGGCGATGAAGAATATAGAGTTTGAATATGTTCCCAGTATAGAGGGTCAGATGGAATATGTAGTTTTCTTGACTGGGCTCGGGTACATAAAGATCGCAGATCCAGAGGCCTTTACCCATGGGTTTATTGAGTCCAGGATTCTTGAGGAGACTCCGCAGAGATGAGATGTCGAAGGTATCTGCTGTTAATTAGTATCATGGTAATCTGGCAGGTTCTCTCTTACCTTGGGATTATTCCGAAGTACAGGGTGCCATCGCCACTCGACGTGATACTTGGCGTCAGAGACCTTCTTTTGGTTGGATTGCCACCAGGGTACAGGCTTCCGCAGCACATAGTGGCGAGTTTGAATCGCGTCTTCTGGGGTTTCCTGTTTGCAGCAACAATCGGGATAACCCTCGGTATCACTATGGGCTGGTCAAGGCGCCTGAGGGTCATGGTAGATCCTGTCATAGAGATATTGAGACCCGTTCCACCGCTCGCATGGATTCCAATTTCCATACTGTGGTTCGGGATCGGGATAAAATCAGCAGCCTTTATCATATTCTTAGGGGCCTTTTTCCCCATTTTACTGAGCACCATAGGTGGGGTAGTGTCGGTAGATGTCGTACTCGTGGAGGCATCTCGCAGCTTGGGAGCGAAAGAGAGAGATGTCCTCCTCAAGGTGTTGGTGCCTGGTGCTATGCCCTCAATCCTGACGGGGCTCCGGATTGGATTGGGTATCGGATGGATGACGTTGGTAGCGGCTGAATTCACCGGGGTTAAAACAGGTTATGGCTTGGGGTACATGATTATGACCGCCCGGGATATTCAAAGACCTGATGAGATCTTGGCCGGGATGGCAATAATAGGGTTATTGGGATACCTGATGGACACGGTTTTGAGGGTGGCGGAAGGCAAGCTTCTCAGATGGAGATAGGATAGCCTTATCGGCGTTTTGCCCTTTCGTGCAACAGGCTCTTTGCTTTCGTAGACAAGCCTGCAGGTACGTTTCTATTCTTGGACAGGAGGCGTAACTCTTTCTCCCGCAGGTTATCTATGATCTTCAAAGATACATCCAGCGGCGTTTTAGGGTTATTGACCAACTTCACCTTTATCTGGTATTTTCTCATCCATTCCCTATTCCGCGCTACAAGCCGCAGGATTTCATCGGGTAGGCTCGTTGAATCCGCTATTTTTTCAACCTCAGCGGGTGAAATCTTAGGGCTCATCAATACAGCGGTGGCTACCATCTTATTCGAGTCCCTGATTAAGAGACTCCTTGCCTCCGCATCCCCCTTGAGGGCCAGTTGAATCTTTTCGGGAACAGACATTGCCTGAACCCTCTGGTACAGGCTGAGCCTCCTCCCCTCTTTTGCCGCCTCGTCTACCTCTACCTCTACCTCCACCTCTACCTCTTCCTTCTCTTCTACCTCTTTTTCTTCCTCTTCTGCTAACTCTCTTACTTCCTCCTTCTTCGCCTCGTCAACGGATTCTTTTGAAGCTTCAGGGACAGCAATACTCTCGCCAGCACCGCTTAAGTCTTCTCTATCCTTAAGCTCTTCTTCCATGTTGCACTATCCTACTCTTTCTTCGCGGCAGCGATTATCTTCTCCCCGATGTGACCGGGAACTTCCTCGTAATGAGAGAACTCCATGGTAAATGACCCTCTATCTCCTGTCATTGAACTCAAATCAGGGGCATACCTTAGAACCTCAGCCAGGGGAACCTGGGCTTTTACAATTTGGCTATTATTCCTTCCTTCTACACCCAAAACCTTGCCTCTCCTGCTGTTCAAGTCTCCAATCACATCACCCATATTTTCGTCTGGAACGACAACTTCCATGTTCATAATCGGTTCTAAGAGAACAGGATCAGCCTCCAATGTCGCTTTCTTAAAGGCCATGGAACCGGCTATCTTAAAGGCCATCTCAGAGGAATCAACGGAATGGAAGGACCCAAAGACCAGTGAGACCCTGACATCTACGACAGGGTACCCCGCCAGTACACCTTCGTTCATGGCTTCAACAACCCCTTTCTCGACTGCCGGGATATACTGTTTGGGGATTACACCTCCGACTATCTTATCAGCGAATTCAAAGCCCTCACCTCGGGGGACGGCTTCTATCTCTAACCATGCGTCTCCATACTGCCCTCTTCCTCCAGACTGCTTCTTGTATTTTCCCTGCACCTTAGCCTTTCCGCGAATCGTCTCCTTATAAGGGACCTTCGGGAGGTTCAGATCTACCTGTACGCCGAATTTCCTTTTCAGCTTCTCCAAAGTAACCTCTACGTGAACCTGTCCCATCCCCGATAGTATGATCTCTTTGGTCTGTTCCTCTCGACTGACCCGGAGCGTGGGGTCCTCTTCCACGAGTCTATTTAGGGATGCGGTAATTTCATCTTCATCACCCTTGGTCTTTGGTTGGACAGCAAAGGAGATTATCGGTGATAGGGGAGTGATCCCTTCAAAGACTATAGGGGCATTTTCATCGCAGAGGCTGTCCCCCGTGTTGGTCTCTTTCAGTTTTGCGACGGCTGCTAACTCGCCCACGCTAGCAGAGGCCACCGGTTTTTGAGCTTTCCCTTCTATCTGGAAGATCTGTCCGACCCTTTCTTTGACTTTCCGGCATGAATTGTACGTCGTTGAATCGGAATTCAGAGTACCTGAGTAGATACGGAAAAGGGTTAATTTCCCTGTATAGGGATCGGCTATCGTCTTGAAGACCAAGGCAGAGAATGGCTCTTCTTCGTCTGGCTTGCGTATTTCTTCATTGTTCGTAACTGGATTTATGCCCCTGTGTTCTCCCCTTTCTATTGGGGAAGGCAGACAGTAGACGATTTTGTCCATGAGGGGTTGAATCCCGATGTTTTTCAAGGCTGAACCACAGGTCACGGGGACGAATTGCATGTTGATTGTCCCTTCCCTCAACCCCTGATATAGCTCCTCCGGGCCTAGCTCTTCGCCTTCCAGGTATTTCTCAAGTAGGTTGTCCGATGTCTCTGCGATGTCTTCCACCATTTTCTCCCTTAACTCTAACGCCTGTTCCTCGAGTTCCTGGGGAATATCTTCTTCAGAGTAGCTCCCGTTCCCGCTATTTTTATAAATCAGGGCTTTCATTTTGATCAGATCTACGATACCTCTAAAGGAATCTTCGGCGCCTACCGGGATATGAGTGACGAGCCCCTTCACGCCAAAGGTTTTCTGTATCTGTTCACAAATATTGAAAAAAGATGCCCGCTCTCTATCCATCTTGTTTACGAAGACTAATCTCGGAATCCTGAACTCGGTGCAGTACTGCCACAGCCTTTCGGTTTGTACCCTTATACCTGAGGTTGCATCAATAACTACCACTGCCCCATCCACCACATAGAGGGCACTCTTGGCATCGTTGCTAAAATTTGTGTCTCCGGGGGTGTCAATTATGGTTACCCTATGTTTTTGCCAGTCAAAATGGTGCAAGGACGAGCTAATGGTAATGCTCCTCTTTATCTCTTCGGGTTCGTAATCCATTACGGACGTCCCATCATCAACCCTGCCCAGGCGCTCGGTCATTTTCCCATTGAAGAGAAGTGCCTCTGCCAGCGAAGTGTTGCCTGCCCCACCATGGGCTATGAAGGCGATATTTCTGATCCTCTGCAGCTCGGGCTTTTTCATAAACGCTCCTTTCAAAGACGACAGGTGTCGGCCCTTTTTTAGTAGAGGTCATTCTATTTTATTTCATTTTGTAAAGTCAAGTCAAAAGGGGATGGTGCCTAAATCTTCAGGAGTCAGGAGACAGGGAGTCAGGAGTCAGAAGTCAGAAGTCAGAAGACAGAATAGAGACCATAGAGTAGGCCAGACGTCCCGCCTGTCGAGACTTGGTCCTGAAAAATTCCCTTTTCCGCTCCGAAGCACAGGTTTTTTGACCCATCTATGACTTGCTTCAGGCATTTTCAGAAACTCCCCGCCTGTGGCGGGTCAGACACCTGAAAATGCATGTCTTCCGCTTCGTCAAGATGGGTACCCCAAAAATCCTGTTCACCTGTCTGCGTGCCTGCCTGTGCCAGC
>JBDRGH010000193.1:0-2598 GCA_043818015.1 Pseudomonadota bacterium | reverse complement strand
TCCACCAGAAAAATGAAAAATTTCCTTTGGAGCGAACATCTGCCTGTGCGTTGCCTGTCTGCCGTGCTGGCACAGGCAGGCACGCAGACAGGTGAACAGGATTTTTGGGGTACCCATCTTGACGAAGCGGAGGTAGGCATTTTCAGGTGTTTGAGCCGGAAGGGCGAGTTTCTGAAAATGCCTGAAGCATGTCATAGATGGGTCAAAAAACCTGTGCTTCGGAGCGGAAAAGGGAATTTTTCAGGACAAACTAATCCCCTTTCCAACCACACTCTCCAACCAATGGAACAAAAACACAACCGGTAAAGTCTTCCTTTCGGAAACTTTTTCCGACTCTGGTCATTCTGTAGAGCGTCTGGACAAACCTTGAACCGACGGGTATTACCAGTCTTCCGCCATCAGTCAGTTGCTCCTTGAGAGTAACAGGGACATCAGGAGATCCAGCAGTAACAATAATACCGTCGAAAGGAGCCTCTTCCTCCCATCCTTTGCTCCCGTCGCCGATCCCGAACCGTATGCTATCGTAGCCAAGTCCCGCAAGAAGCCACTGTGCTTTCTCTGAAAGAGATCTATGAATCTCTATCGTGTAAACCTCCGCCGCCAATTCCGCAAGTATCGCGGTCTGGTAACCCGACCCTGTCCCTATCTCCAGAACCCTTTCCTTTCCTTCCAACTGTAAACATTCTGTCATCAAGGCTACCATATACGGCTGCGATATGGTCTGCCCTTCTCCGATCGAAAGAGGGCCATCATGGTAAGCAGACGATATCTGCTCCCGAGGCACGAATCTTTCTCTTGGGACCTTTCCCATAACCTCCAGTACCGTCGCATCGGCGATGCCCCTTCTTCTTAGCTGGTTTTCAACCATCAGTTGACGCTCGTTATCGAAATCCATAGAATTTCTCTTCTTCAGTGTTCGAAGCCAAGTCGTTGCTCTATGTCCCTTACCTCTTACCGACATACCACCAAGCTTCCTGTTTTACGAAGGCTTCTGCGGCAATCCCCTTTTATTCATTCCTATTCAATTCTCTACCATTTATCGGTGTATTCACATCCAATTGCTTGCTGTCCGTGGTATGCAAGATGAGATAACCTGGTTTTTTTGAGACTCCGGGGGGATATGAAGTCAAAGACCCTGATGACATAGATCAGGCAGAACAGAGCGGCGGCGTCATCGTAAGAACAATCGTGGGATGCTACTCATTTATCGATAATGGCCAATTTTAAAACCTCGTCCACATTTTCTACAAAAAGAAAATCCATACCTTTTCTCAATTCTTCCTCAATCTCGTCTACATCCTTCTTATTTCGCTGGGGCAGCACCACTGTCTTTATTCCAGCTCGCTTAGCAGCCAGTACCTTTTCCTTGACTCCTCCTATCGGTAAAACAATACCACTTAAGGTTATCTCCCCTGTCATTGCCATATCGCTCTTGACGGGCTTTTCAGTAAGAATAGAAGCAATAGCGGTAGCCATGGTTATGCCAGCAGAAGGGCCGTCTTTGGGTATTGCCCCAGCCGGAACGTGGAGGTGCAGATCATATTTTTCGAAGAACTCGGGGTCAATATTGAGCTGCTCAGTCTGGGAGCGGATATAGCTCAAGGCTGCCTTTGCCGATTCTTGCATCACATCTCCCATACTGCCAGTAAGAGATAAGGTTTTTTTCCCCGGCATTTTGGCGGCCTCGACGAAGAGCACATCCCCCCCTGCCCCTGTCCACGCCAATCCGGTAGCTACACCGGGACGTGACGTTCTCCTCGCCACCTCTGGGAAAACCTGTTCAGGGCCCAAAAAGTCATGCAGGTTGTCTGGTGATATGCTCACCGGCTCATTCTTTCCTGCTGCTACCTGACTGGCTACTTTTCGACAAACCCTGGCAATCTGCCGTTCTAAGTTCCTAACCCCTGCCTCTTTGGTGTAACTCGTGATAGTCTGACGTATAGCTTCCTCCGTAAACTTCAGATTCTCAGTACTCAAACCGTGCTCATTCAGCTGTCTGGGTATGAGATATTTCTCGGCAATAGCGATTTTCTCCTCGTCGATATATCCTGATAACCTGAGAACCTCCATTCGATCCCGAAGAGCCGGCTGGATCGTCTCGAGAATATTTGCCGTGGTTATGAATAGCGTCTTCGAGAGGTCAAAGGAGAGCTCAATGTAATGATCAGTAAATGAGCTATTCTGTTCTGGGTCTAAAACCTCCAGAAGGGCAGAAGAAGGATCTCCTCGAAAATCAGCACCAACCTTATCTATCTCATCCAGCATGAAGACAGGATTGTTTGATTCAACCCGTCTGATGTTCTGGATTATGCGGCCCGGCAGGGCACCTATATACGTCCGCCGGTGGCCCCTGATCTCAGCTTCATCCCGTATCCCCCCTAGTGACATTCGGATAAACTTTCTTCCTAACGCTCTCGCTATCGATTGACCGAGCGAGGTCTTGCCAACCCCTGGCGGACCCACAAAGCAAAGGATAGGGCCTCTCATATCGTCCTTCAACTTTCTCACGGCCAGATATTCCACAATCCTTTCTTTGACCTCTTTGAGATCATAGTGGTCTGCCTCCAAAACCTCTTTAGCCCTCACAAGATCGAGGTT
>JBDRGH010000192.1:0-2610 GCA_043818015.1 Pseudomonadota bacterium | reverse complement strand
TCTAAGTTCTGCTTCTCTCTTGGCAGCCTCTTCTCTACTAGCTGCCTCCTCTCTTTCCCTCTGCGCTCTCAGCTCCTCTTCTCTCAATCGCGCCTCTCTTGCAGCTTTGTCCGCCTCCGATTCCACGGGCTCAGACACCTTCGGTGCTTCCTCTCTAACGGCTTTCTCTTCTACCTTAGCCACCTCCTTTTCGATCGCTTTTTCTTCCTTAACAACCTTTTTTGCACACGCATTTAAGAACAGAGAAAGCGACACGATTAGGGTAAAAACCAACACATGGTACGATAATCTTTTAAGCATTTTCCCCTCCTACCTCCTTTCGGTACATTAAAAAGTTACAAAACTCCCTCTGACGTCCTCCACATTGTACCTATCACCGAAATCTCGGCGACCAACATGGATTCGACTGTTTCCCATCGAAAGCCTTCAGCCTTCTTTGTCCGCTTCCATCAGACCTCATTATGTACAGGCCTTGCACTCCACCTCTGGTAGAGGTAAAGACTATAAATCTTCCGTTCGGAGACCACGACGGGTCTTCGTTACTCCCTGAGTTTGATGTAAGCCTCCCAAGATCCGTCCCATCGGGATTCATCGTATATATCTCGAAGTGCCCACCCTCTAAAGAAGAAAATACAATCTTATCCCCTCTTGGAGACCAACCCGGAGAAACACTGTAGCCCGTCTGGAAAGTCAGCCTCCTTACGTTCCCACCCTGGGAATCCATCACGTAAATACTTGGATTTCCTGATCGATTAGAGACGAAGGCAATCTCTTTTCCATCTGGCGACCACGTGGGAGATACATCTATACCCCAATTATTTATCAGTCGTTTGCGCATCCCTCCCTTCTTGTCGATCACATAAATTTCAGGATTACCATCCACACTCAGGGTCACCGCAAGTTTTTCCCCATCTGGCGACCACGCAGGAGCTATATTCAAGCCCTTCTGGTGGGAAACTCTATCCTCTTTACCGGTGACAATGTCTTTCACGTAGATGTCAGGATTCCCGTTCTTATATGACGTAAAGGCAATCTTTTCTCCGTCAGGAGACCAGACGGGTGAGAGGGCAATAGATCTGTGGTTGGTAACCCTTACGACATTATGCCCATCAAAGTCCATGATATAGATCTCTTTGTGCCCCGATTTATCGGAAACGAAGGCGATCTTTGTATCAAACACCCCCCTCTCGCCGGTAAAGCTCAGTAAAACCTCATCGCAGAACCTGTGGATCATCCTTCTGAGGCTTTCTCTCTCCCCCACATATTTCTTGCCCATAACGAACTGCCCTTGGAATACGTCGTATAGCTTGGCCTCTATCTCGAGTTTGCCGTCGTTACAGCGAAAGTTGCCTTGAATCAGTGCTTCAGCACCAATCAGAGACCAGTCTCTAAAGTTTATCTTCTCTTCATTGTTAACTCCAGAGTCGCCACGGGATTCGAGGAAGTGAGAAGGATCTATCGGGGCAAAAAGACCTGAAACTTCCAAATCCTGCGTCAATACTTCAAACATCTCCTTTGATATCCCCTTTTCGCTATCACCTCCTCCCAGATTCTTAAAATAAGTTACGGCTATTGGAATCCTTCTAATCGAAGGAGAGTCAATATCTATGTATATCTTCGGATAGGAGCGCGTAAAACTAAAGAACAATGCGCATATAAGAACAATAAAAACACGGCCTGATCTTTTCATCAAAGGATATCTTCATTCCAATTTATTGAGTTCTATCAGGGCTTCTAAAAGAACTGTCTCCTGTGGGGGAAGCCCCATTCGAGTACCCCAAGACTCCTCCTACGACAACTCAGACGGATGGAACCTAACCCCTACGTCAAGATATTCTTCCTTAAATTCTCGAGGTAGCGGTGGGAGGGGATCAGCCTTTTCTACAGCCCGCAATACCGACTTATCAAAATACGAATTTCCTGAAAATTTTTCAAATCTAATATTTTCTATCTTTCCGTCTCTGAGAATCTTAAAAGATATAATAGCTTCTAAGCCCTCTTGATTCTTTACAAGGCCCTCTGGAAGGATCCAGCCCTCCCTAATCTTACCCCAGATGATAGTATAATAGACCTTGAATCTCAACTCCATCGTTCCCGAAGCAATAATACCCCCTCTGCTTGGTGGGACACTAGCTTCGGTCGTCATACCATTCTTCTCATCTCTTTGGGGAGCACTCCCTTCCCTCACCCTCGATATGGCTTCGCTAATCTTCTTACTCGATTCCTCCTCTTTAATTCTTTCGACGGCCGCACTGATCATCTTTTCAGTAGAAACCTTTCTGGAAAAGGCCTTCTCTTTAACAACCCTTTTCCTAATCGATTTTATGGGAGTCTCTCTGGGTATCTTTCTTATGGGTTTGGACTCAATCTTCCCAACAGGTTTGGTCTTCCCGGCCTCCTTGGTTATCCGCCGCTCGGTTACCTCGAGAGGCGTTCCGCGGGAAGAGGAAACCAGGCTGACCATGTATACTGAAGGATAAAAAACTCGCTTAATGGGGAAGATTGGAGCTACAATTACAAGGCCAATGACTACCAGGTGGAGGAGGATTGATGGTATAGCCATCTTCTCCAACCCCATTGAAGAAGTACCATTGCTCAAAGCTTCCCTGT
>JBDRGH010000191.1:0-2731 GCA_043818015.1 Pseudomonadota bacterium | reverse complement strand
TGGTCGGCCACTGTGGTAAGAAAGGGGCCCGAGTTATCTATATAGCTACAGGAGGATTCAGAGAATTTAAAGTAGACAATATTAGCGTTGAGAAAGAGATATTACAGCAGGCAAAAAGATACGGTATCAGATTGATTGGCCCCAACTGTGTAGGAGTAATAAACACCGAAATAGGGCTCTGCCTACCCTTCCAGCCCTTGCCCCAGTTAAAGGTCGGTCCCGTATCAATTCTCTCCCAGAGCGGAGGTGTAGCCAACGGTTACCTCATGCGTCTCTTTGCAGAAAACATTGGGATCAACAAATGGGTCAGCATGGGTAACAAACTCGATCTGGAAGAGACGGACTTTCTACCTCACCTCATAGAGGACCCATGGACAGAGGTCATCTGTGTCCATTCGGAGGGCTTGCATAATGGAAGAAAATTATTGGAACTGGCCCGATCGTGTTCGAAGCCTATCATATTCCATAAGACAAACACGTCGGAGATGACCGCTCACGTTGCCGACTCTCACACGGCGGCCATAGTCAATGATGACCGAATCATTGATGCCGTATGTCGCCAGGGCGGGACTATCAGGGCCGACACGATCCGAAAGGCCATCAATTATGCAAAGGCATTCCTGTTACCAAAGCTTCGTGGGAATCGGCTGGCAGTTCTCTCCCGTTCTGGTGGCGACGGTGTGATAGCCGCCGACTTTTGTGCACACTATGGTTTCGAGAGACCTCTGTTCGATAATCATTACTTGAAAACAGTGGAAGAATCTTTCCGGGCTAAGGTCATAAGGATTACCAATCCACTAGATCTCGGCGACATTTGGAACTTTGAGGCCTACCGGTATATACTGGAAAATGCTCTAAAACAGGAACAGTTTGATGGCATGCTGTTCGTATTTACCGACAACCTGCGCGTAGAACACCAAATCCTGGTACGCATGGTAGCTTTTTTGTCAGAATTGGCAAATCGCTATGACAAACCCATTGCCTTTGTCTTTCACGGATGGAACGAAAGGGTCGATGCGTTAAAACGAGACGTTTCTTTCCCTGTGTTTTCCGAGATAGATGAAGCAGTTGAGGCCCTCGCGATTTCTCGAAACTTTCACCGGAAAAAAGTCTGCACTACGTGAGACCACCACCAAGAGGGCCTGTAAGCATGGAGCAACCATTTGTTAGAGGATTACCCGGGTAATAAGGACGGAACGCTAACCCTGATGGGATCAGGTGAGATGACCAGGCCCATGGTAAGGGTTTACAGGGAGATACTGGATAGAATCCAGGAAGAACCCATAAGGGCACTATTTCTTGATACACCTGCAGGGTTTCAACTCAACGCGGATCTGTTATCGGAAAAAGCAAAAGAATACTTTCAAAGACACTTCAGGGTAAAGATGGAGCCAGTCTTATTCAAGGACTTCTCCAGAGCAACGCCTTTCGCGGTGGAAGATGCGGCTTATAAAATCAGGAAAGCTCACTTTATCTTTTCAGGTCCCGGTAGCCCTACTTACGCCCTCAAGAACTGGTTGGGGAACCCAGTAGGAGATGCTATCAGGGGGAGCCTCTATCTGGGCAACCATCTGGTCTTTGCGAGTGCTGCATCGATTTGCGTGGGGAGATATTCCATGCCTGTCTATGAAATTTACAAGGTGGGTGAGAATCCGCTTTGGGTGGAGGGGCTGGACTTAATGGGAGATTTGGAACTGGATCTTGCCGTCATCCCTCACTGGAATAACACTGAGGGGGGTAATCACGATACCAGGTTTTGTTATATCGGTGAATCCAGGCTGAGGGTATTGGAGGACCAGTTGCCCGATTCAACAGCCATAGTTGGTGTGGATGAACATACTGCATGTATCTTTGATCTGGCACGAAAAAGATGCTCAGTAAAAGGAACAGGCCGGGTTGTTATCCGAAAAAAGGGCCGTGATAAAATCTTCCCCAATGGGGCAACGTTTGGGTTTGACGAGCTTGGCCCCGCTCGAGGAAGAGGTACACGGGCAAAGGATACACCCACCGACATATCAACCCACAAGCCATTATCGGTGCAGATGAAAGAGCTAGAAAGAGAGTTCCTCGAAACGTTGAATGGCACCGAGGATATTACTTACGCGATACGGATTTCTCGCGAATACTTGAAGCAGATCAATAAGGCGAAGGAGAACGGCGAGACAGCCGATGCCCTCCTGACGGCTTATGAAACACTGGCAGCTATGCAGATCAAGATGGTACTTCAGGCTGTCGAAGCATCGAAAGAACAGCGAAACCTAGCGCCTTCTTTGATCGCACTGCTTGTGACTGTCAGACACGAATTGAGGGAAAAGGGGAAGTGGGAACTTGCCGACAAGATACGAGAAGAGTTGGGGAAGTTTGGCGTAATTTTAGAGGACGACCGGAATAGAACCCGATGGAAGATTGACGCACCTGAAGAATCAGGCAGTGTCCGCTGATAGTTGTCCGTTGAAAGGGATCGATAAGAGAGTTTTGAAAAACTCCCGCTATGTCATTTCGACCGAAGGGAGAAATCTTATAACCCATTGATAAATCATAAGATTGTTACGTCACTGAGTTTGAAGGGTTTACCCTGAGCATAGCCGAAGGGCTCCTCACAATGACAATTTGACTAGATCTTCAAACCTCTCAATAAGTCAATAAACATACAACTGACTACTGACAATCAATAACTGATCTGGAGTTTCCCGAACTTATTGTGAACTCCTTTGTCTCATGGCGAAATAGG
>JBDRGH010000190.1:0-2106 GCA_043818015.1 Pseudomonadota bacterium | reverse complement strand
TGAAGCATTTCAGGTTCACGGAGAGAACACAGGAAGGGGCTCTTATTGAAGCTGCACAGCGTAAAGAATATGTGGTGGTTTATTATATAGTTCCGCTGGAGACCAATAAGCCGGCTCTGGGTTATAATATCGCGTCCGAGACGACACGTTTACAGGCAATTAACAAAGCATTTAAGACGGGTGGATTGACCGCCACTGAAAGGATCACGTTAGTCCAGGAAACCGGCACCCAGTTTGGGGTCCTGGTTTTCTTTCCCCTTTATAAGCAAGGTGTTTCCCCGAAGACTTCGGAAGCACGTCTCAAATGCCGAAAGGGGTTGGTTGTGGAAGTCCTTCGCCTTGGTGATGTCGTAGAATCAGCATTGAAGGGTTTCCCTGACGAGGAGATTAATTTATGTCTTTACGATGTATCCGCTGAGAAAGGGAAACGTCTCCTTTACGCCCGCCCCTCACACATGCCGGGAATGACAGAGCCCCCAATGGGTGAAGAGGAAATTCAGGAAGGTCTTCACTGGAACAGTAATTTTGAAATCGCAGGGCGTCAATGGAAACTTCTTTTCATCACTCCTTCCCCCCGCTTCCTCGATTCAAAACAATCCTGGCAACCATGGCTCGTCCTATTTGGATCGTTGTTATTGACAGCTGTATTGCTCCTCTATCTTTTAAAAAGATTACACTATATTACTGAGATCGAATCCCGAATGGGAGAACAACTTCGAACCAACCAGGAATTAGCCAACGAAATCACCGACCGCAAGCAGGCAGAGCAGAAGCTACTGAAGAGTGAGGAGAAATATCGATCGATTCTTGAGAACATCGAGGATGGCTACTTCGAGGTTGATATTGCCGGGAGCATGACCTTCTTAAACAACTCGGGTTGCAGAATGGTCGGCGCTACATTCGCTGAAATAATGGGCATGAATTACCGAAAATATACCGATAAGGAGAACAGTAAAATATTGTATCAAGCCTTCAATAAGGTCTTCGGAACAGGGGAACCCTCGGAAGGACTCGCTTATGAAATTATTGGAAAAGAGGGAACAAAACTATATATTGAGTCTTCTGTATCTCTCATAAGAAATACATCCGGTCAACCGATAGGGTTTTGCGGCATCATGCGAAATATCACCGAGCGCAAGCGGGCCGAGGAGAAGATCAAGGCATCGCTCCGGGAGAAAGAGACGATGCTCAAAGAGATCCACCACCGGGTTAAAAACAACCTCCAGGTGATTTCGAGCCTCCTCGATATACAGTCCTCATATCTCCAAGATGAAGAAATCAAGGCGATATTCCAGCAAAGTGTCGAAAGAGTGAAGACGATGGCCATGATCCATACCCAGCTCTACCAGTCTACAGATCTGGCACTGATTGATTTCGGCGACTTCATCAGGGATCTGGCAGGCCGCCTGCAACAGTCTTATGTGACTGCAGGATCTCCCATAGAGTTTCACATAGATATTCCCGATGAGATACGCCTTGGCATAGAAACATCCATCCCCTGCGGACTGATTCTGAACGAAATGGTTTCCAATGCCCTGAGGCATGCCTTTCCCGAAGGAAGAGGGGGCGTGGTCACCATCAGCATGAAAAGGGCAGGCGACCGGTTTGTGCTTACTGTTCAGGATAACGGCATCGGTTTTCCCGTGACGGTCGATTTCCAGAATCCCCGATCCCTGGGATTGGAACTGGTGAACCTTCTGGTGGAACAGATCGATGGCGCCATCGATCTACAGGTCGAGGGAGGCACCACATTCACTGTAACATTTCCCGCAGAGTAAAGGGGACAGGCTACTTTTTTGGAGAGTTGAAGGATGCCCAGAATTGCAAGAGGATTAGCAGGGGGTTTTGTTTACCATATCATTAATCGTGGGAATGGCAGGCAGAAAGTCTTTCATGAAGATGAAGATTATCAAGCCTTTGTCGATTTAATGGTCGAGGCACGGAACAGATATTCCATAAAGACGCTTGCCTATTGTTTAATGCCGAACCATTTTCATATGGTTTTAATGCCCTTACGCGCTGAAGAGTTGAGCAGATACATGCAATGGCTGATGACGAGCCATGTCCGCCGTTACCACAGGCATTACGGCACCAGTGGACATGTAT
>JBDRGH010000189.1:0-4807 GCA_043818015.1 Pseudomonadota bacterium | reverse complement strand
ATCAGGCTGATATCTATTGGGGAAAGACTTCGGAAGAGATCGTAGGGACAGGATATAAGACCCCCTATTCCAGGTCTCTTTCGGCTTCGAAGTGGGAAAATTGGTGTTATCAAGTCAAAAAGGACGGGTACTTTGATTCAGACATCGTCCGCAGACAAGAAGAAACCTATCGTTATCTCGACTTTTACCTCATCCCCCTCAAAACCACGATCACCTCTGACCCACCAGGTGCAACGGTCTATTGGGGGCCATCTAGAGATCAGGTACACCAGACGATACACAAGACCCCGCGAACAGTCACGGTAAAAGATGTGTCTGAGGGGGCAAGTTGGCGGGACTGGTACTTCCAAGTCCGGAAGGATGGGTATTACGACTCTGAAATTATCTTTTTACCTCGGCAGCCCGTTGACCGCAATGTCCATTATGAACTCAAATCGTTTAGGTTAGACATTGATATCGACCCCGTGACCAGGAATAAAGTCATATTGTCCTGGGAAGACCATTTCCCGAATGAGTTGGGATTTGAGATAGAGAGGAAGAAGGGACGGCGAGGGACTTTTCTCAAAATGAATTCGGTAGACCCAGGTGTAACCAGTTATGTTGATACGGGACTAGAGAAAGGAATGAGCTATTTCTATCGGGTACGTGCTTATCATTCGTATAGATATTCCGCCTATTCTGAAGAGATCCGTGTGAGAATACCTGCCGATTGAGAATACTGGCGAGTCCGGGGTCTGGAGGCAAAGCCCACCCAGGAAAGTCCTATCTATCCCATGCCGGCTGCCCGTCTCTTTGTGTGGATCTGTGGTTGAAAAAGGGATGATTAACATGGCTCGGAAATCGAGAGGGAGGAGAGAATTATGATTAGAGTGGCCTGTCTTGGAGGGTCTGGATCAGTGACCGGCTCCAATTATCTCGTTGAGAGTTCTCAGGGAAAAAAGGTGCTGGTGGATTGCGGTCTTTTTCAAGGTGGAAGGCAGATGGAAAGCCGAAACTGGATGGATTGGGGTTTTGATCCCGGGCAGATCAGTACCCTCTTTCTCACCCATGCCCACATCGACCACAGTGGTCGGATTCCAAAGCTGGTCAAGGATGGTTTTCAAGGGAAGATCATCACATCTCCCCCTACAGCGGAACTGTGCAGGATTATGCTCCTGGATTCCGCCCATATCCAGGAACTGGACGCCGAATGGCAGACAAGAAGAAACAAGCGACAGGCAAAAGAGCCTGTCCTTCCCCTTTACACTACGGAAGATGCAGAGGCCAGTCTGCAATCTCTAGTGCCTATGGATAGGGACCAAATCATCGATGTGGAGCCTGGGATCAGGGCACGACTGAGAAATGCAGGTCACATATTGGGCTCCTCTATCCTGGAATTATGGGTGGAAGGGGATGACGGGTCCACCAAGATCGTATTTTCGGGTGATCTGGGCAAGAAGAACCAATTAATCGTCAGGGATACTCAAGAGATTTTTGATGCAGACTATCTCTTTCTGGAATCCACCTATGGGAACCGGTTGCATCGCTCCTTTGAAAAGAGCAAGGAAGAGCTTCTGGAAGCCATCGAGTACGCTGTGTCGAACGGGGAAAAGGTCATTATCCCAGCCTTTGCCGTGGAAAGGACCCAGGAGATTTTATATATTCTGGGTGAATTCTACCGCGAAGGGGTGCTCCCCGATATCCCGGTCTATCTGGACAGTCCGTTGGCCATCAAGGCCACCGAGATCTTTCGAAAGAACAAGAAGTATTATGATGAGGAGGCCCGGGCCATTGTGGAGCAGGGGTATAATCCCTTTGATCTGCCCAATCTCCAATGTACACCAAGTACCAAGGAATCCATGGCTATCAACGCAAGTTCCGGCTCAGCGATTATTATAGCGGGAAACGGCATGTGCACGGCCGGTCGTATCAAGCACCACTTGAAACATAACCTTTGGCGAGAGGGGGCAAGCCTGGTGATCATCGGGTTTCAAGCTCAAGGGACGACGGGACGAAGAATCGTCGAGGGGACCAAGCATGTAAAAATATTCCGGGAGAACGTAACCGTTAGGGCGAAGGTATTTACCATTGGAGGGTTTTCGGCCCACGCAGATCAGGCGGACCTTATAGAGTGGGTCAGCCACTTTGAGTCCAAGCCCCAGGTTTTTTTAGTCCATGGCGAGGCGACGGCTTGCGAAACCCTGGCCAAGGAGATCGAAGAGAGGTTCCAACTGCCAGTTCATGTCCCCGAATGGAAAGAGCAGCTCATTCTTAAACCACGGGAGATTGCCATCGAGAAACCCGTTGCGGAGGAGTTGGCTCCAAGTATGAGTTTAGCCCTATTGAACACGGTTTTGGAACTGGAAGGTGAACTCAAGGCACTCAAGGCGCGGGTTGAATCAAAACAAGTAAAGATACAAGAAGATGATGTGGACCGCATGAAATATATTCAGGAGGAACTCCAGGTCATGCTGGGTGAACTCGGGGCTCAGTAGTCTTTTTTTATCCCGATGCAGCTGGGGCCTGAGTCCCGAGCCCCCACAGAGAATACATGGCGGGGGATATTCCCCGGGTTCACGATGATCTTCTTCACGCCGTTACCAACCTGCCCTTCGGCGCTTAAGAAATACCTAAAAGATCGGATTTAATTCAACCCTTCTGTTTTGGGCTCGGCCCTTCGAAGTCTCATTCGTGGCTGCCGGCTTAGTAAGCCCATACCCCACAGCATTCAAGCGGTCTTTTGCGATGCCTTTTTCTATCAAGTATTCCATCACCGCCTGAGCACGTCTTTCTGAAAGGGACTGATTATGCGCAGCAGTTCCTTTATTGTCCGTATGGCCCTGGACCTCCAGCATGAGCTTTGGGTTTTTTCCCAGGATACTCACAACCTCATCAAGGATGCTATGGTCAATAGGCTTGATATCCCATTTATCCGTATCAAAGTTGACCCCTCGAAGCACCCAGCAGCCCCTCCGGTCAACGGTTGCACCCTGAGGTGTGTCAGGGCATGCATCCTTATAGTCGTATACGCCATCCGCGTCGGTATCTAACGGACACCCTTGCTTATCGACCTTCACACCCTTCGGGGTATCAGGACATTGATCTCGGTCGTCATAGACGCCGTCCCCATCACTGTCGGGAGGGCAACCGGATTCATCCACTTGTACGCCCTTCGGGGTATCAGGACATTGATCTCGGTCGTCATAGACGCCGTCCCCGTCACTGTCGAGAGGACAGCCGGACCTATCCACCCTTACCCCCGGCGGGGTATCAGGACATTGATCCCGGCCGTCATAGACGCCGTCCCCGTCACTGTCTTTAGGTGGAGTTACTGGAGTGACTGTCGCTTTCTTTTTACCGCCAAAATAGTAAGTCAGTCCTGCTCTAACAAGAAGCCCGTCGAGATCAAGCTCTAAGTCGATTATGTTAGAGTCCGAAAACTCAGCGTCTGCCCAAAAGTATCTTCCTTCGACGCCCAAGGAGAGTTCTTCGGTAATATCATAGATTAGGCCTATTCCAAGATGGACGCCGAAGGGCGTATCACTATCATCCAAAAAATGGTCCCCGGCAAGACTTGTGGATAAGTTTAATGCTGCATCAGAAAAATAGAGTCCGCCGCCCCCCTCTGCAAATAATCTCGCCTTTGTATTGAGAGGATAAAGACCTTTTGCAGACAATGTTAAGGGGATAACTCTGATTTCATCGTGTTCAACAAAATTGCCTCTTGTCAAATCCGATCCCCTAAAGTCTGCATCTGTTTCCAGATATCCCAAGCCGAGTTCCAATGCAAAGTTTGGATTGAAAAAATGCCCCAAGGCAAATTCGGTGTTGAGCCCTGTATCAAAGCCTTCAAGGTCATCTGACTCAGGAGAATAGATCCCGATTTTACTCACGAAATAGTGTTCTTTCTCCTCCGCTATTGCAGAAACAGGGAGGAAGAGAATCGACAACATGCTGAGTGAAAGAGTAATGAAAGCTAAATATTTCATAATGTTTCTCCTTTCTAGAATGAGATAAGTGTGGCTTAATATTGGAGAGAGAATAGCCAAAAGTGGATATTCATCTCTCTGTATATCTTCCCAACAATACCAGCGAAGTTACAGAACCGTTTTTGAAGATTCCTTGGATGACTAAAAACCAGATCCTCAGACCACCAAATTCTTTTATCTCAATAGATTGTGAAAACCATAGGATATATAATCTGCTTGCCCTGAACCAAATTGTCAAGGAAATTATACCCTAATATTAACCCGGAGATTACATACGTCATTCTCCGATGAATCGGAATCTTCGACCGGCCGTAGCGAAGCGGAGAGGAGTTACTGTGCACCGTCGAATCGGTACTTGGCAATGGAACTGAGTTGTTCCACTACGTCAGCGCAAACAGCCGAAATTGCTGCAGATGAGACGCCCTTTGTTTCCATATGTGACAATATATAGAGCACCAGAAGAAAGTCAATAGAAAAAGCTGTCCAATTTTGGGCGAAACTACCCCCTTACGGCCAACGCCGTTTTTTTAAAATTTGAATAAACTGGGCCTAGCAATTGCACTTCAGGGGTATCCACTTGACTCAGGTACCCCCAACATATAGTATTACAGGGTATGGAAGATTATCCCCGTACCATAGCTGACCTTGAGGATCGATTTTCCTCCGAAGAGGAATGCCGCAAATACTTGTTTCATTTGTGCTGGGCTGACGGATTCCGCTGCCCTCGTTGTGGTGGAGTAAAGGCTTGGCCGGTCAGGCAAATGCTTTATCAATGTTCTTTGTGTGGGCTTCAGACATCTGTAATAGCTGGTACTGTTTTCGAGGGAACGCGAAAACCT
>JBDRGH010000188.1:0-2217 GCA_043818015.1 Pseudomonadota bacterium | reverse complement strand
GCTCTTATCACCCTCTCCAGAGTTTTCCACGTCTTTGCAAATCCCAAATCCACGGGATTGGTCCTTATTGTCATAGGCGGCAGGGCCTCTTCCAGTATCTTTTTCGTTCTTTCTGAAAAGTTTGGTACTTCTAGACCTCTGGTCGCGCAGACATCTGTTATCATGATCCCTGGCCCTGCCTGAAAGGAGAGAACAGCTACCCTCTTTCCTCTTGGCGGCGCATTCAGAGACAGTATTTTGGCTATGTCAAGTAATTCCATACAGTCGTTCGCGGACACAATGTTCGACTGTTTGAAAGATGCTTCGTATAGTTCATATTTCCCTGCCATAGATCCCGTATGCGAGTACGCCGGGCGGTTTGCTACAGACGATCGCCCAACCTTACAGGCGACGATTGGCTTCTTAAGTGCTACTTCTCTAGCCACTGACATCAATCTCCCGGGGGCATCTATCCCCTCGATGTACAGTAGAATGACGTCCGTATCTCGGTCTTCAACGAGATATTCTAACAGGTCCGCATATTCGACATTACACCTGTTCCCAAGACCAACGACTTTACTGAACCCTATATTCTCGGCTAAGCCCTGGTTAACAATCACGTGCGCGATACCACCACTTTGACTGATAACAGCAATACGTCCGCGTTTCAAGTGGGACAGATAGGGAGAAAATGAGGCATTTAGACCGGTATGGGTGTTTACCATCCCAAACGTATTCGGTCCAATTATCTTTATATTAGCTTTGTTGGCTACTTCTGCCATTCGCTTCTGGAGTTCGATGCCGTCTTGACGCTCCAGTTCTTTGAACCCTGCGGTTATGACTACAGCCCCTTTGGCCCTTTTCTGCTTGCATGCCTCCAATACGCCGACTACTAAATGAGATGGGACTACAACAATGGCAAGGTCAATGTTTGTTTCCGGAATGGATGTGAGTGTGGGGTATGCCTTCATGCCCAAGATCTCTTTACAGTTAGGATTAACAGGGTAAACTCTTCCTTTAAATAATTTATTTCTGAGGCTTTCCACACACTGATGACCCATCTTTGAAGGGTCTTCCGATGCCCCGATTATAGCCACGGAGTCAGGATTGAATACGATATCAAAAGAATCTCTCATGATGGCACCTATCGTGAGCTTCCTCACATATTGATATTGGAGTACTTCCTCCACGGTCTAGCTACAGTCTTATTTTCTAATGCGTCCAGGGCCCTATTTATTATCTTCCTGGTATCTTCGGGCATTATGACATCATCAACGTAACCTCGCTCGGCAGCTTTATAGGGGTTTTCATAGAGCTCAGAGAATTCCCGTATTCTCTTCGTGCGCACGTCCTCGGGGTTTTCGGCTTCTCTTATCTCCTTGGCGAAGATGACACTCGCCGCAGTCTTGGCACCCACAATGGTAACCTGGGCTGTCGGCCAGGCAAAAACAAGATCAGCACCGATAGCTTTGTCCAACATGCCATAGTGGGCACCGGCAAATGATTTCCTCACCATGACAGCGATGAGAGGGACCGTAGCATCGGCCCAGGCGTAAAGCAGTTTAGCACCATGTCTCAGGATACCTCCCCAATCCTGCTGAGAACCTATTAAGTATCCGGGGCAATCGTGCAGGGTAACCAAAGGGATGTTGAATAGGTCGCAGAATCTTATGAACCGAGTCCCCTTGTCTGAGGCATCGATATCGAGACATCCTCCTTTATGAGTAGACTGATTAGCCACTATCCCGATGGGACGCCCATTAAAGCGGGCAAAGCCGGTAATTATGTTTCTCGCGTGAAGTCCCAATGTCTCAAAGAAATACCCATCGTCCACTATCCTCTTGATAATCTCGAACATGTCAAAGGGTTGATATGGCTCTTCAGGCAGTAATGCGAGTAGGTCTGGTATCTTTTTTTCAGGATCATCGTTTGACTGCACGCGAGGTGGCTTTTCCCTGTTATTGGAGGGGAGGAAAGATAAGAGATCCCTTGCCTTGTCGAGGGCATCTTTATCGTCCTCTGCTACTATGTGTGTCTGTCCTGACTTGATCGCATGGGCCTTGTAGCCCGCCAGCTCCTCGAGGGTTATTTCCTCTCCAGTTTGCGTTTTGACGAAGGCAGGTCCCGCAATGCCCATGAATCCAGTGCGTTTTGTCTGGATCAGGAAATCCTGCATTATAGGATGATATGCCTGCCCCCCCAAGCATGGCCCCATAAGCAAAGCTATCTGAGGGATTA
>JBDRGH010000187.1:0-4111 GCA_043818015.1 Pseudomonadota bacterium | reverse complement strand
CAGTTTGAGGATGGTTGTGGTTTTCGGAAAAGATTCAGGAATTTTGAGATTTTTGAACATCGTTTTTTCTTCGGTATGATATTACCCTTGATCGGTCTCAATAGATTTATCTTTATCATTTGGATTCTCCAATTCAGGATGCTTGGAATAGAATTCGGTTATCACTGCCTCGAGGTCTTGGTCGGAGAAGTTGTAAAAGTGGTCAAATCTCTGTGATCTGGCCCATCCTCTTATGGTCTCGGCGTTTGCAGAGTCCACCATGTCTGAGCCAAGTTTTATTATTTTTTCGATTCGTTCAATATAACTGTAATTCATTTTCTGTCCTAAAAAAAGTAGAAGAGGAAGGAGCGTGAACTCAATCAGCCCCTTCCTCCGGGTTCAGAGCCCTCTATGGTACCATGGCCAAAATCGTATAGGATTTCCGTCCCTGGAAGAGCCGCTCGGCGACAATAGCGTGAAGAGTACTTCCAGCCTTGAGTCCTTTGACTTTCTCAACCATTTCCCGGAAGGCCATCACGGGCGTGCCTGCTACGTATTCGATACCCTGTAAAGTCCGAGCCTCGTTGACAATGATCCGAACACATGGATTGCCGTTCTTATCATTGAACGTGGTCACGCTTTCCACCTTCGCCTTCAAAATCTGATCGGCGAAGGCCATGGCACTCACACACAGCAAGAAGGCCGCGATGATTCCCAGTATAACTAATTTGCGCATCTAGGTTTCCTCCTTTCTTTTGGATTTTCCCCAGACGTTCTGGGAATTCTGAGGAACTGTGTAGAACAATTAGTCATGATCGATAGGAGAAGAATGAGATTGAATTTTTGGTCTTCCCAGCAGTCCTCCTTTCTTTACCCATTCCTTCATTCTTTTATCCGAGCCCCAGCAGATGAATGGAGCCTCATTGTAGAAGAAGTTGACGATATTGAATATGTCATATGCATCTATTCCACTCGGCATAAGAATAGAAGATTCTAGGAGATCATTTCGAATTATGGCTTGCAAGAAGGTTTCTGGAAGGATACCTTGCTCTATATATAGCTGAACTTCGTTGCGTACATTGCATATATCCAGAAGTTTATTGTAATTGATTGTCATGAGATGTTTTCCAGTTTATCTAATAGTTTTACCCACCTTCTTATTTGGGCTTTGGCTTTTTTAATCCGTTCTCTGAGAACTCGTTTTTGTCCAATGGTGCCCTCTTTCAATTTGCATCGCATGACGCGCTGGCAGTCTTCACAACCCCCAACGAATCGTAGGGCACTCCAGCATTCTGGAGTAAGGTCTTTGGATGAGACAATGGCTGTTTTCATTTGGTGAGTTTCTTTGCTATCTTGATGACGTATTCTCTGCTGTAATAGTCGCAAGGACAAGGATTTTTGTCTATTCCATTTACGATATTATCAGAAGGAAGTCCTGGAAGAAGTGCACGGCAGATATGACACTTATGAAGTGGAAAAGGACAGGAACCTGGATCCCCTCCTTCATGAATTAGCCATGCTCTAAGTCTGTCTTTTACGTCAGGTGTCAACACACTCAGATCTCTCGTTCTCACGTTTCTCCTTTAATGCCAAAAATATCCTGTAATCCGCCTTGGACAGAAATTTTTGGAATCTATAGCACTCGGTGCACACCAGTTTGTAATGGGGGCCCGAGATCACGACGTCGAGTTTATCTGAATAGCAGTAGATGCAAGTCATATGTGATATAGCTGGCTGTGTGAGGAATACATCAGTACCCCAGCACAGCCCTCCCTTTTGTTGTCACCTTAATCCTATCGCCCTCCGGCAATTTTCAAAATACCAAACATCATTTTTACTCCGAGGGCCACAGTAACATAGATCGCCACCTTTGTCATATCAACCTCGAGCAATGGGCATATCATCAACGTGAGATAGCAGATTGCTCTATAAGGTCCGCAGTTTTTATATCGTTTGTGGTGTTTCATTTTTTTGACCAATCTTTTTAAGCACAACAATAGGACAATTCAATTAAGAGCTGCCCTATGTTGACCCCAAGAGGCTTAGAAAGGGATATCGTCTTCGGGAGCTTCGGTCACATTGTCGGTCGGTGGTAGGGCTATTTCTTTCATTTCCTCTGTTCCATCAGCACGCTTGGATGAGCGTCTGAGAAAATAGATTTGGCGCCCAAGAACTCTTATGTAAGATCTCTCCTGACCGAAATTGTCTACCCATCGCTGCTGATCGAGTGCTGATTCAAGGCCGATAAGGTCACCGGTCTTTGGATAGGTGCCAGCTATCTCCGCAATCCGCCCGAAAAACACGATTGGAAAGCAGTTCGTATGTTTGATGAGCTGTCTGTCCTCATCACCATTCCCATTGGATAAGTAATAATCTCGATGATTGAAGAGGTACATACGACAGAAGCCTCTTCCGTTTTCTGAGTATTTCAGTTCAGGATCGCGTGCTAACCGTCCAGTCAGTGCCATCTGGTTCATATCCTTCTGGTATTGTTCCTCGAAGGGCTTCAGGTTATTTTCAGCTGGAGCCGGAGTTTCCTCTACGACCTTCTCCTCTACCTTGTCTTTTGCTTTTGCCATCTTGTTTCACCTCCTTTTTTTTTTATATAGCAACTTTGTGAAAAATAGATAAAAGATCGAATTTTCATACTGGCGAGAAACTACCTCAGCCGTCTTCCGGGGAAGAACTGAACACAGACGACAGTAGATATGTAATGGATTGAGGACGTGCTGGAGATTCATAAAGTTTGCCAGAGTTCTAGGAAGACAATACCTGCTGCGAATAGGCAAATGTCTTTGATCAGTTCTATGATTATGAGTTCCATTTTTCCTTACATTGTCCGGAGTTTTAATCTCCCTCACCCTCCGCTGCCGGCGATGCTTGCATTTTCAGTGAGAGAGACGGAAGTTATTTCGAGCATAAAAATAGGGAGAAGATCCAATTAAGGATCTCCTCCCTTGAACTCAATACTCTGAATACCCTTCCTCTTCCCAGTACATCTCATCATTTCCCATAGGGTACTCTTCTTGACTCATATCGGGTTCAGTAGGTTCTGAGTAGTCATCTGGGATCTGAGGTAGCTCTTTGCCCGCTTTGAGATCCGTAACTTGTTGTTGTAAGCTCCTTAGCTCCGCTCTATCTGCACGGAGCTGCTTTTCCTCTTTGTAGGCAGCCCATAACAAATCCCATTCATGCTTCTGGAGTGCATACTTGAATTTGGGGATCAGGCCTTTCTGGATTTGGTGGAGCTTGATTCCGATGACTCCGAGCCTGCCGTCCGAATTGTATATCCGCTTGATCATTTCCTTGACTACTGGTTTGACATGCCGTTCAAAGAACCGCTTGCGGATGTTGTACTCAGTGAAGAAGACCGACTTCTCGATCTTCGACAGCTTGATCTGATCCTTGTAGACTGCTTGAGACAACTTATTAATCTCTTCAAGATTTCCAGTATGGACTTGCTTGAAAAGATCAAAATGGGAAGAAGTCCGATACCAGTTGAACTTCTTTGCCCACATCTCCTCGATAGTGTCATCGGGGATATAATCTTCACTCTCTTGTTTGAAGATTCGATCCCAAAGACCATCTGGTGGAGAACCCATTGAGTAGTCTTTATACAAATCCCATAGATCCCTGCGCTTCTCCGTGATCTCTGAGAAGTCCTTGAAAATGTGATAGCCCAGTGTTCTGCTCTGCTCAGGACCATCGTCATTCTCATCATCGTTGTCATCTTCTGGATCTGGGAGCATCCTATATAGTGCTTGTAACGCTCCCTTGTTGACCCTGATCGAGGGTGGAATCTCGGGCAGCCATGGATTCTCATAAGCTTCTTCCACCTCCGTCATTGCATCCACCAACGGCGTCATCTGGTGGAGAAAGCCTTTGAAATCGTCCTTGGCCTGTTTGCAGAATTGCTTCATCATGCTAGCCGTGGCATTCAGGCCTTGGCCAATCTCCGATATGATCTCCGCCTGCTCCGTATCTACTCCGGCCATGTTCATTATGGGCCGGAGTTGATAATGCCAGGGGATGCTTGAAGAGTCTCGGTGTGGCATTAGCACTTTCGGAGATGCTAAGTCACACATCTCCCAGATCTGGGAATCGAATTGGGATAGATGTGGATGGAAGGGGG
>JBDRGH010000186.1:0-2432 GCA_043818015.1 Pseudomonadota bacterium | reverse complement strand
GACGGAGTTGTAGGGGTAGTCAAGAGGACGTGTGGGCTTTTGCCTGGATACATGAGATTAGTTAAGGATACCGTATATAAAGAGGTTGGTGTCCCCACAACCATCTTTGACCTGGACGGGTTGGATATAAGGGAGTATGACGATGTTACTTCAAAAGCCAATCTTGATTCGTTTATTGAGGCTTTGCTAGCAAGCAAAAGGAGGTAATAAATGGGAACTCTGGAAACAATGAAAGACATCTTCGATAACCCTAAACAGATAATCGAAGAGTGGAAAACAGACGGTAAGAAGGTGGTTGGGCACAGGTGCATGTATGTCCCCGAAGAGATAATCCATGCTGCCGGCATGTTACCCTTCCCTACCTTTGGCACCCCCGAACCCATTAAAAAGGCCGATTCCTACTTCCAGCCGTGTGCCTGTGAATTCGTAAGGAACCTGTTTGATCTTGCCATGGATAAAGAATTCGGGTTTTTGGACAGCATGGTGTTATGCAACACGTGTGATGCAGTACGACATCTCTACAACATGTGGAACACCTATGTAGATTCGGTACCCTGTTATATAGTTAACAACCCTCAAAAGATGTACGATGAAGCAGGGTTTAAATTCTATCGCAGGGAACTGGATAAATTTAAAGAACTCATGGAAGATCTAAGCGGGAACAAAATAACAGATAAGTCCTTAAAAAAATCGATAGAGCTTTATGATGAAACAAGGAGATTACTCAAGGGACTTAACGATTTCAGGAAGAGGGACATCCCACCCATTTCAGGGTCTGAGTTCTTGAGAACAGCAATGGCCTCCATGCTAATGCCCAAAGAAAAGGCCAACCCCTTATTGAGGAAGCTTATCGATGAGGTAAAAAACAGAGAGATCAAAAACGCAGATGGTCCAAGGATTTTGCTTACGGGAAGCATCATAGACAACCCTACCCTCATAGAACTGGTAGAAGATATGGGTGGTGTAGTGGTTGCTGATGATTTCTGCACCTCTGCGAAATACTTCTGGTATGAGACAAAGCCAAATAAGGATCCAATGGACGCCATTGTCAGGTTTAACCTGGAGAGAAGCCTTTGTGCTTGTGTGCATCCATCAGAGGACAGGTATGATTATCTTCAAGAGCTTATAAGAGAGTTTAACGTTGATGGTATTATCTATTTCAACATAAAATACTGTCATCCTTTTGTATATGAATCAGCGATTTTCAGGAAAAGACTCGAGGAAGAAGTTCCCACCTTAACACTGGAGGTAGACCATAGTCTTTCAGGGCTGGGACAGTTGAAAACCAGAGTTCAAGCTTTTATAGAAATGTTGTAAAGGTAAGGATAAAACATGGGCAACAGGGTAGAATATCTGAAGAGCAAGCTTGTTTCAAAGGCGGTTCGCAACGTTCGAAGGGGGTTAGAAACAGATGAAGCAGCACGAGGGATGTACCGTCCTGAGGTGAAATTAGACCTTCAGAGGTCCCGTCTTCTAACAGAATCATATAAAGAAACAGATGGAGAGCCCATGGGCATAAGGAGGGCAAAGGCTCTGGAGAACATCCTTACTAAGATGGACATCTATATTCTGGACTGGGAAAGAATTGTGGGTAATCATGCCGCTGTTCCCGAGGGACTCTACTATGGTATTGATATGAACTGGCGCTCTGTAAAGAGGATTGTCAGTGGCAAGGAGGGGCATACCCTTCTGGACGATGCTGGCCGGGCAGAACTGGGAGAGCTTTGCAAGTACTGGGATGGAAAATCCATGAGCGACCGGCAGCAGAATCTGTTTACAGGAGATACCCTTGGCAAGTACTGGAAGTATGAAGGAACCTTCCTCTGGACTCACTGGTCGGAATTGGGCATCCCAGATTATGAAAAGATATTACAGGCAGGATTGAAAGGGATAATCAAAGATGCAGAAGATCGGTTAATAGAGATTGACCAAACAGTCCCACTGGACTATATCGATCAGAAGGAATTTCTTCAAGCGGTTCTCATATGCCTGAAAGCAGTTGTGAGGTTTGCAAATCGTTATGCTGAGAGGGCCAGGGATATGGCTGCAAAGACATCGGATATTGAAGATAAGAAGCGGCTAGAGGAAATTGCCAGGACATGTGACTGGGTTCCGGAAAACCCGCCCCGCTCACTTCTCGAGGCATTACAATCATTCTATTTTATACACTTGGTAAGATACATAGAGTATTCTACTATAGGCATAGGCGTGCGGTTTGATAAGGTATTTGGTACCCATTATGAAAGGGACCTTCAAGAGGGCAAAATTACCAGAGACGAGGCTCTGGAACTTCTTCAGCTTCTCTGGATGAAGTTTCAGGAGTTGGGTCTTGTCTACTCGCCTATGGTGTCCAGTGTCTATGGAGGGGTTGCCTCCCTTCAGGCAATTACACTTGGTGGTGTGGATGAGAAGGGAAAAGACATTACCAATGA
>JBDRGH010000185.1:0-5857 GCA_043818015.1 Pseudomonadota bacterium | reverse complement strand
TACTGCCGCCGTTCAGAGTGACCGATAATGACGTATTCACATCCCGCCTCTAACAACATTTTCGGAGATATAGCGCCGGTATAAGCCCCTTCCTCCTCCCAGAATACATCCTGGGCTGAAACGTGTATAGTGGAACCTTCTACCTCTCGGGCCACATGATAGATTGCTACAAACGGTGGGGCGACCACAACCTCTGTGTCTGTCACGTCTGATACTAGATTCTTGAGACTCGATACGAACTCAACCGCTTCACGGATGGTCTTATTCATCTTCCAATTTCCGGCTATAACGGCTCTTCGCATGCTAACCCCAACTTTAGTGATCTATTTTACATTACGCTTTGTCTTTTAAAGCCTCGACCCCCGGGAGTGGCATGCCCTGCATAAAATCTAGAAAGGCACCTCCGCCAGTGGACACGTAAGAGATGTTATTCGACTGCCCAGCCCTATTGACGGCTACATCTGTGTCTCCCCCACCAACAATAGTCATCGCATAGGAACTGGCAACACGATCTACCATTGCAAACGTTCCCCGACTAAAGGCGTCCATCTCCAAGACCCCCATAGGCCCGTTCCAGATAATGGTTTTGGCATCCTGCAGAGCTTCAGCAAAGAGTGTAGTGGTGGCAGGGCCAATATCCAAAGCCATCCAGTCTTTGGGAATCTCCTGGACTGTGGTTATCTTGGTCTCCGCTTTTGGGTCGAACTTGTCTGCAACGACGCAATCGACGGGGAGATACAACCTCACGTTCCTTGCCTTCGCAGAATCCAGAACCTTGAGGGCCGTATCTTGTAACTTCTCCTCAACCAAGGACTTCCCAACATCGTAGCCAAGGGCTTTGAGAAAAGTAAATGCCATCCCCCCTCCGATTATCATCTTGTCTACTTTCTCGACAAGATTTATTAAGGCACCCAATTTAGTGGAAACCTTTGCCCCTCCTATGATAGCGACCAGTGGCCTGGCTGGGTCTTCCATTGCCCTCGTAAAGTAGTTAAGCTCCTTCTCCATCAAGAAGCCGGCACCGCACTCCTCGAAGAATTTAGTTACGGCAACGACCGAGGCGTGGGCCCTGTGAGACATTGCAAAGGCATCATTGATGTAAACGTCTGCTAACTTGGCTAACTCTCGTGCAAACGTCTCGTCATTTTTCTCTTCTCCGATGTGAAACCTGAGGTTCTCCAAGAGAACAACATCCCCTGAATTCATGCTGTTAACAATCTTCTCTACCTTGTCGCCGATGCAGTCCTCGGCCATGATAACATCTTTCTTCAGTAGCCTCTTCAATCTTCTGGCCACCGGCTCGAGGCTCAGTTTCTTATCAACCTTTCCCTTCGGCCTACCCATATGGGATGCAAGAATCACCCTGGCTCCTTCATCAAGGGCATAGTTTATCGTGGGAAGCACACCTCTTATCCTCGTATCATCAGTGATATTACCCATTTCATCGAGAGGAACGTTAAAATCAACCCTGATCAGCAACCTCTTTCCCTTTATATCAAGCTCATTTATATCTCTGATCGGCACACCTTCCTCCTTACGGTTAACCGAGTTTCCTTCCCATAAAAACGGCTAGATCAACCATCCGAGCGGAGAAACCGCTCTCATTATCGTACCATGCCAAAACCTTCACCATGTTTCCACCCATAACGCTGGTGGTCGGTGCATCGACGATTGATGAATAGAGACTGCTGGTAAAATCTACAGAAACCAGCTCCTCTTCACAATATGACAGAATACCCTTGAGTCCTCCCTTAGATGCCTTTTTCAGCGCACCGTTTACCTCTTCTACGGTTACGTTGCGGCTGAGATCAGCTACTAAATCAACCAGGGACACATTGGGTGTTGGCACTCTGATGGCAAGTCCATCCAGTTTGCCTTTTAGTTCTGGTATAACCTGAGTTACCGCAACAGCAGCTCCAGTAGTTGTGGGAATCATGGACAGAGCTGCTGCCCTTGCTCTTCTCAGGTCTTTATGCGATCCATCCAACAATCTCTGATCCATGGTATAGGAGTGGATTGTAGTCATTAATCCTTTTACTATACCAAAGTTTTCATGCAAGACCTTGGCAACAGGCGCCAGACAATTGGTGGTACAAGAGGCGTTGGATACCACGTGGTGTTTCGAAGGATCATAGCTAGACTCATTAACCCCATATACTAAGGTAGCATCGATACCCTTACCTGGAGCTCCGATAATCACCTTCTTGGCCCCAGCCGTAAGATGTTGCGAAGTAGTTTCCCTGTCTCGAAACTTGCCCGTAGTCTCCATAACGACGTCAACCCCAAGTTCCTTCCAGGGAAGTTCACTAAGCTTGCCAGTTACAGTTGTTGCCTTAATCTCCTTACCATTGACAACAATTGCCCCACTTTTGTGCTCGACTTTTCCGGGGTAAGACCTGTGTACTGAGTCGTATTTAAATAGATGAGCTAGGGTCTTGGTGTCAGCCCTGGTATTAACGGCAATCACTTCAACGTCGTCTCTCTCCACAGCCACCCGCAGTACATATCTTCCCACCCTTCCAAAACCGTTAATAGCTATTCGTACAGCCATAGTATCCTCCTTATGGATCGCAAGAATTAGGGGAATTTTTCTATCTTGGTGCCGAAGAGGGGACTCGAACCCCTACGGGGAACCCCCACTAGACCCTGAACCTAGCGCGTCTACCAGTTCCGCCACTTCGGCACATAAAGCAACATTATACCCAATAGAGAAGACCGGTTAACCGGCCGTAACTGAAAAATTTCCTTTGTGAATAAGCATAGGCCTCTTGGCCGTCTACCTTGCATGGCAGAAGGTAAACGGCTTCAGATGCTTAAACAAACTTCCCGAGTTTTCAAAATGCCTGGAACAAGTTAGAGATGGGTCAAAAAACCTGCGCTGAATGGGGAAAAGGAAATCTTTCGGTCTGAATTAATTAGTTGCAAAATTTGCGTTTATAACTTATACTTTTTAACCTTAGACTTGTCAAGTCAATTTTATTCAGGAGTTTCCCGAGTTTCTGGCGAAGTATTTTCGGAACACCATGATTTTGTTACTAATCTGGCATTATTTGAGTGAACCCCTTTATCCCTTCGCTCACCGCTTCCGCAGCGACCCTTTCGGGGCTCGCAGGTGGGGAATACTTTCCCCTTCCAGCCTCTTCGGGCTGGCTTTCCCCTTCCTGCTCACCCTCGGTGGTAACCCACTGCTCCAGCAAATTTCGCCAAGAGACAAAGGAGTTCACTATAAATTCAGGAAACTCCAGGCTCTTTTTGTCTTGATGGAGAGAGAGTATTCTGATATGGATACGTGATCGATCAGGTGTTACTACGGGCTGAAAAGTCTCCTCCGGAACATGAACTGGAAGGGTTTTTGGAGCGCCCCTCTCTTACCTTGCAAAGGATAAGCACTATGAGATGCTCGAGGGCACGGTGGGCCAAAAAGCCAGAAGTTCACATCGGAAACGGAGCTTTTCCAATGCCCGGCTAACTAATGGATGAGAGTCGGCTACTTCCGTAGTTGGAAAGAAGGCTCCGCCATGCAAGAGATGGGCGATGACGAAGGTTATTAAGGTCGACCCTTTAACTCCCTGTCCGTCAGTAATGTCGGAGGCTGGTCTACTGATCAATCGGGGTGGTACGGTGGCCTTTCCCACTGAAACCCTTTATGGTCTTGGGGTATGTGCCCTCAAGGAGGAGAGCATCCTGAAGGTTTTTCAAATCAAGGACAGGGACTACGGGAACCCCATACCCATCTTGATTGACAAAAAGGAAGCCCTATCGGGACTCGTAGGTAAGGTCCCTGAAAAGGCAGAGAGACTCATGGAAGAATTTTGGCCAGGGGCATTAACGATTGTCTTCGAAGCTTCCCCAACGGTATCTCCGTTACTCACAGGGAACACGGGGAAAATAGGTATCAGAATATCGAGCAATGCTATAGCACATCTGCTCGTTACGGAAACGGGAGCCCCTATAACCGCTTCGAGTGCAAATATTTCCGGACAAAAGGGATGTACTACCGCCTTTGAAGTCTACGAGAATCTGGGCAATAGGGTTGATCTAATCATTGACGGTGGGGAAACCAGAGGTCACTTGGGTTCAACGGTCATAGATGTTACCAGCTCACCTATTAAGGTCATTAGAGAAGGTGTAATCAGTTTGAGAGACCTACGAAAATATCTTTGAAATTCGCTCTGATAGGGTAAGGGGGGTTGGTTGGGCTAATTGAGGACGTACCGCTTCGGATTTACGGGAACTCCGCCCACTCTAACCTCATAATGGAGGTGCGGTCCGGTACTTCGTCCGGTGTTACCGACGGTAGCTATCTTCTCTCCTCGCTTCACCTTCTGTCCTGACTTTGTGAACGTTTTAGAGAGATGGGCGTACCGAGTAACGATCCCATAACCGTGATCGATAACCATAAGTTTGCCGAGTCCGCCTTCTCTCCCCGCATATGTCACAAACCCATCCGCTGGAGCAATGATAGGGGTGTCTAGACGGGTTGCAATGTCAAGTGCTTTATGGAACTCCCTGAGCCCCGTAAAAGGTGATTTTCTATACCCAAAGCCAGAAGTTACCCAGCCAGCGGTCGGCCATATGGAAGGCGTGGAAGCCAGTATGGATTTTCGTTCCTGTAAAAACTCGTGTAATTCTCGTAAGCTATGCTCTTCAATGGCAGCCTCTTTCTCCAAGTATTCTAGATCAGAATGCATCCGTCTAATCAACGTATCCTTTTTTCCATTCGGGGCCAGAAAAGATCTATCTGCTTCGTCGGCAGAGCCTCCTATACCTAAAGTCTGCTCAGCCCCTCCGGGTTTTTCGAGGTTAGCGATGACCCTGAGTTTTGTATCGAATTCTTTCAGCCTGGCTATCTGAGATTCTAATGAATTTACCTTCTGGGCAAAGGATTGAATATGGATCTTTTGTCGTCCGGCTTCCTCTCTCCACCCTTGGAGCTCCGATCTCTCAAGCCTTATATTTACGTAGTCATAAACCATAACTCCTAAGGCGACCATAACCATCGTTACGGAAAGAATTATGGATTTTAGCATAAATTGTGATAACGTAAGTTTTTTAACCTTCGCTGCTTTTGAGGGGAAAAACACTATGCTATAAAAGTTTTTCGCCACTATACCTCCCTGTCCTGGAGTTAAGACGGGCTTTCTACCCGGCTATAGAAAATCCTCAGCAACGTGAACCCTGTTCATGGAACCCTGAATGATTACCGCTTTCCTTAACACAAAAAATGGGTTTCTGTCAAGGTATTTTTGCCTTCGTTCTGATTTTCTTGCTAAGGCCCATGCCTTTTATACTTATGCAAAAAGAGCCTCGGTTAGAAGTTGATGGAAGCTGCTAGCGCTGTGAGAACTCTAAACGAGTACCGCTTTTTGCTTGAGCATCCATTTTTTGACCAGCCAGAGGCTGATTTCTCAGAAAATTTGTGAATTCGCCATTCTTCGGAGCCGTTTCCAAAAGGAACATAGGTTTCTTAAGGCCTCAAGGCATCGGTAATCGATGCCTTGGATTTTCTCTTCTTATACGTATCGGCACACTGCCCAAAAAAACTTAATGAACCATCGGATTTCGGAGTTTCTCATAATACCAGCCCAACCGTTCGGCTGCTGGTTCAAACCTTACGTGTATTATTTAGAGATTTAACATCATAGCCGTTTCATCACAATCCGGGAACTTGATACACTTTAAACAGTCAGCCCATATCTTGTGGGGAAGAACTGATTTGTCTACGATCTTAAACCCGAGCTTTTCAAAGAACCCAGTTTGATATGTCAAAGCGAAGACTTTATAGACATCCAGATCTCTCGATTCAGACAGGGCGACCTCCACAATTTTCGTACCGATCCCCTTGCGCCAGAATTCC
>JBDRGH010000184.1:0-6237 GCA_043818015.1 Pseudomonadota bacterium | reverse complement strand
TTCATTGTTGTCTCCTCTCGTAGATATGAATAAATCTCAGTTAAATTCCAACTTCCGGCAACATCTCGGCAGAATTCAGTAGTCTCTATCCCTTCAACTCAGTCTAAACATCCCTCCCTTCTCTCAGACGTTTAATAATTTCTCGCGCACAATCCACCATATCCTAATGGTGCTATTAATTAGTTTGTCCTGAAAAATTCCCTTTTCCGCTTTGAAGCACAGATATAAGGTAAATGTCCACGTGTGTCAATGAAAAATTCTTGTAATACATCGTGGAGACGCTTGGCGGGGTGATTGAACTATTTATAAATCCTAAAGACACGGGGGAATGCGAGGAAAAAAAGAGACGAATCAAGAGCCCTTCCCGTATGCCTCAAGAGTATCCCCTGTAGCGTTAGCTCATCGGCTCTCTATTTACGAACAGTTTGAAATGGCACAGAACAAAATCACCAACTCTCAACCCAGAATCGGTATAGTGATGCTACCTGCTGGGTATACTATTACATCGGCTTCAGGCATGTCTCGATCGATCCTTTTCAAGGCTTCTTCGACTGAGGCAGCATAGTCGAAACCAATAGACTCCACGTCTGACCGCGATAAATCCTCGCTCACATAGGTCACCTTGAATCTTTCTTTAATGGACTTTATTCCAACCACGCTGAGCCAGGCGGAAACTCCCGCCACCTTTGCTATGGGGTTCACCTCCCCTTGCATTAACAATCGGGTCTCCTGGGCGCTAGTTTTCCTACTATTTAATTCCGGAACGAGAGGTATGAATTGCTGGAAGAGGCTTTGGCGCCCCACCATAATAATATGACCCCCCGTTTTAGCTGCCAGCACCGCTGGGAAAAGTCCCTTTAGAGCCTGAACCCCTCGATCCATAGGGTATGTTCCCGTTATCACAACGTCTGCCCGCCTGGGCACATGGCTGCCATATTCCCTGATTAAATCCTTTCCCGCCGCCCGGGTCACTTGAATGGGATCGCCGGCATAGGCCTTAAAGACTTCATCTCTGACATTCATGGCAAAGTCGAGTTTAAAGTGAAATCCTGCCATCATGGAATGTTCATTTTGTTCCTCAAGGCAGTAGTTTCCCTCGAGAAGCCCCAACCTCGCCTTCGGGTTAGCCAACCACTTGGTGTGATGCTCCAGAATCGCTTGAAAGCTGCTTATTCCAGGCATGATTATCTTCGTACCTCCTCCAAACCCCGACATGAGGTGTGGCATAGCAGAACCGATACCTACTACAAACTCAGCCTGGTAGACAAAAGGATTGATCTCCACCAGACAGCCACGGGACGTCCTACCGATGATTACGTTCTCTTCTGAGGTGCAGTCATGATTCATCACTCGTGGCGAAAGGCGCTTATACGCTTCTTCACCGAGCTTCAATTTGAATCCATCTTCATCAACTACGGGATGAGAGCCAACGGCACATATAGCCGTTATATCCCCATCCTTGATCCCTGCAGCATTCAGCCGATTCAAGATTTCTGGAAAAGCCAGATGAGAAGGGGTCTGCCGGTTTAGATCATCGAAGAGAATCACTGCCTTCCCTGGCTTCGCCATTTCTTCAATACGGGGAGTTCCGATTGGATTGTCCAGCGCCCTTCTGGCTTCCTGCAGGACATCTGGTACAGCAGGGCTCTCAGCCGGCTCAAATTGCGTGAGTACATTCCACTTGGCAGGAATCTCAAAGCCCAGCCTTCCGCCCCCTCTCCCGTAATATACGAACGACTCCTTTTTACCCTGATTTTTCTGTCCCATGTTCAGTCTCCTATTTCAAATGAATCATCTCTTTTAAATACGAACTCCAGTCTTCACACTTCTGACAATTCTGCATAGCATTTTCTGGCAAACTGAACCGTTTTCTCAAGTAATCTAATTGTACATCAGGGGCAAAGTACGTACCACATTTCGGACATTTTCTCAGTTTAAATTCTACCTTCCAGTTCTCAATTCTTCTTACGCCCCCGGTATCTTCTAACTTTATAAACTCACCGGGACACACGTACGCACACAAACCGCATCCAATACATGCCTCAGAAGGTTTCATAAAAGGGGTGACGACCTCTTTTTCTATCCCCTTCCTGGCAAATCCAATAGCGTTCACTTCCACCACTTCTCGACATACCCTTTCGCACAATCCGCACAGTAAACACTTCTCTTCATCCACTTCAAATCTTGTCTCATCAATTCCCATCCCTAAAGCCAATTTCTTTACAACATTTGAGGTGGGACATCTTGCCATTAACAGTTCTAATAGCATCTTGCGATGATTTAATATCCTCTCTGTATCCGTTCTTACCACCAGCCCCTCTCTCACCGGATAGAGGCACGAATGTTCTACCCTGGTTCCTCCATTCTCTTCTATTTCGACTATACACAGCCCGCAGGCCCCATAGGGAGTTAATTCCTCATGGTTGCATAACGTTGGAATCTCTATCGCATAGTCTCTTGCGGCTTCCCATATGTTTGTGCCTTCTTTTGCTTCAACTTCAACACCATCGATCATTAACTTCACCATTGCTTTACCTCATACCATTCTTATGACAGCAAGTCGACACCTCTCTCAACAAAGCTCACACTTTGCGCATTTTGCCTGATACGTACCCTAATGACCTAAGTTTTTGCAAACACCCGCCGGGCATCTTTTCTCTCTTATGTGGGCCCCATACTCATCTCTGAAAAACCGAATTGTAGTCAGTACGGTATTGGGAGCTGTCTGTCCTAAACCACACAGAGACACATCTTTTACCATTGATGATAGATCCTCCAGTATCTTGATATCGCCTTCTTTCCCTCTTCCCTCAATGATTCCAGTCAGGACCTGTTCCATCCTCTTCAATCCCTCACGACAGGAGGTACACCTGCCACAAGACTCATACTCAAGAAAATGAGCGAAATGCCTCGCTATATCAACCATGCAGGTGTCCTCATCCATTACGATCATTCCACCAGAACCCATACTCACACCCAAATCTTTTAATTCTTCGTAATCTATATGAATGTCAAGATGTTCTTCAGGAACACAACCGCCAGCAGGCCCTCCAATTTGAACAGCCTTAAGTTTTTTACCCCCACGAATCCCTCCGCCAATGTCGAAGATCATCTCCCTGAGGGTTGTTCCCATTGGTACTTCTACTAACCCAGTATTAATTGTCTTCCCTACGAGAGAGAATACCTTTGTCCCTCTGCTCTCGCCAACACCAATCCTCGCAAACCAATCTCCGCCTTGGGCGACTATTGCCGGAATGTTCGACCAGGTTTCCACATTATTCACACTCGTTGGTTTACCCCAGAGTCCACTCTGAGAAGGAAAAGGGGGTCTCAGTCTGGGTTCGCCTGCCTTACCTTCAATCGAGGCAATGAGGGCAGTTTCCTCCCCACAAACAAATGCACCGGCCCCTTCATTGAACCGAATCGTAAAATTAAGACCTGAGTCGAGAATCTTCTGACCTAAGCAACCGTATTCTTCCGCTTGTTTAATAGCCTTAGCAAGTCTCTTGATCGCTAATGGATACTCTCTCCTAATGTATATATATCCCTCATTGGCACCTATCGCGAAAGCTCCGATTGCCATTCCTTCCAAGATACTGTGAGGATCTCCTTCCAGTAAAGTTCTATCCATATATGTTCCGGGGTTCCCCTCATCAGCATTACAAATGACAACTTTAAAATCGCCTTCACTTTTCCTGGTTAGTTCCCACTTCTGCCCCGTCGGAAATCCAGCGCCTCCTCTTCCCCTCAGACCAGACTTGGTCACCTCTTCTATAATCTCCTCTGAACTCATCTTGGTGATAGCCTTGAACAAGGAAAAGTACCCACCTTTTGCAATGTATTCCTCAATACTTTCGGGATCTATGAACCCGCTATTTCTCATAGCGATCTTCTGTTGTTTCCTGAAGAAGCCGGTCTCCCCACAAAACGGTATTCCCTCTAATTCCCGGCTAGTCTCTCCATACCTCACCTTCTTGTCTTCAACGAAACAATCCTCCTCTTTTGTCCTGCACAAAATCAATTCATTCTCTATGTTGTTTTCCTCCAAAGCCTTCATAAGCTTTAAAGCCTTCTCTGGGGTCATTTCTCCGTAGCTCAGCCGTCCCACACCAGGGTGTAAAACATCGACAAGAGGTTCCTTACTGCACCACCCTTTACAACCGACCTTACTTACCACTATGTCCAACTCTGATTTTTTCGCTAAATCAGATATTGCTTCATAAACAACTCCAGCTCCGACTGACATTCCACACGTTGCCATACCAACCACAATCTTTATTTCAGGAGGATAAAGGGCCTTCCTACCTTTAGCTTGAACCTGCTTGAGATCGCTCATTGTTTTTATCTTCAACATATCCTCCGTTACTTGTAGCTTTCTATTATGTCGGAAATCTCTTCTCTGGTTAAGCGAGCATAAATATCATCGTTAACCTTTACCGCTGGCGACAAAGCGCAACACCCAAGACATCTCACTGCCTCTATCCTGAATCTGGAATCCTTAGTAGTCTCCCCTAAACCTATGCCTAAATTCCTCTTCAGTTCATCCAGAATTTCAGAGTTCCCATTTACATGACAGCAAGTACCAAGGCAAACACTGATGACGTGTTTCCCCCTTGGCGTAAGGCTAAAGACATCATAAAAAGTAGCGACCCTGTACACCTGACTTAAGGGAAGAGAAAGACCCTCAGCCACTGAATCTATGGCCTCTTCTGGAAGATAATTATATCTGCCTTGTATCTCTTGCAAAACCGGAATTAATGCGCTAGCCCCCCCTTCGTAATCTGAGATTACCCGCTTCATTTCGCTAACTATCCGGTTACTCATTTGTGCCTCCTCTTTCTCTGTGTCTCTTTTTGGGTTCTTCGCCCATTCAGTTGGTGAAAAGGATTCGGGGATTCAAGGGGCCAAATTTCACTCGAATCCTTGACCCCTTGAACCCTCCTAATGCATCAAACAATTTGGCGATGATCCTCTTTTCGTTATTATCTTCCCCCGGTCAATTCGTAGAATCTCTCATCTGTCTCTCGTTGAATCTCGGCTATGTGGGCCTGGGTTAGATGGGAGAATCTTCCCTGCTTCATCAAGTATTCCTCCACCGGCTTTCTCTTCTTTGGTACCATGCCGAGGGTCATCTTCCCATTGTTAACCTCATACAAAACCACCACTCCTGTTTCCACAGCAAGTCGGGCAAGTTCTATTCCCAAAGAGGAATCAAAATCCCAACCGGTGGGACAAGGGCAGATAATGTGAATAAAAGCTGGTTTCTGCATCTCCTTCGCCTTTCTGAGCTTTCTTAAGAGATCATGGGGGTAGGCTGGCGATGCCGTGGCACAGTAAACGTCTCCATGGGAAGCAACTATCTTCATGATATCCTTTTTCCTCTCTGGCTTACCTACTTGTGTCGTTTTTGTATACGCCAGGTGAGGGGTGGCCCCACTTCTCTGAACACCGGTGTTCATATATGCCTCGTTGTCGTAACATATATACGTTATATTGTGCCCCCTCTCCAAGGCTGCGGAGAAAGACTGCAGCCCAATGTCAAAGATTCCCCCATCACCACCGAAGAGAAATATATCCGCATCTATACTCTTTCTCTTCAATGCTACTTCCATACCGCTAGCAGCTGCCCCGGCGTGGCTGTAAGTAAAGAAGAGATGTGGAACCTTGAAGGCTGTTAACGGATAAAAACCAGTAGTAGCCACAAGACACCCAGCATTGTTGGTCAAAACCGTATCCTTACCAAACGCTTTAAGACACTGCTTGAGCGTTGTCATACTGGCACAGCCTCCGCAAGAGGTATAACCTGGAGACATAAGCGCCTCACCTTCTTGAACCAGCTTTCTTTCGACCTCTTGGTTGTCCTTTAACCTTATGTAATTATCGTAACCACTCAAAGCCACTGCTTGCTGATCGAATTGAGGCTTGTGCCATTCAACAAACTCATCATCCCTCTCCAACCAACGTTGAAACATCTCATCGATATCGTGGCTCCCGATATCTCTTCCCCCAATGATAAAATTGGATATTATCGGCTGATATCTCTGCAATGCTGATCTAATCTCGATGTATGATATACCATGGTTTCCTGGGGAAACCGCTCTATCCAAGACCAAAATCTTCTTGGCCTGGCTTAGAAGCTCTCTGGTCTCCTCTTCGGGAAAAGGTCTGAAAACCCTTATTTTTAGCATTCCCACCTTCACTGGTAGTGTCACCTAATTATTGTTAGTTTTATCTTGC
>JBDRGH010000183.1:0-4869 GCA_043818015.1 Pseudomonadota bacterium | reverse complement strand
TCCCCTCCAGGAACACCATCGTGCCTAAATCCGTATATTCTCCGGTCTCGTTCGGTTTTATAGCGAGAAATACCTTTCCTGTTTGCCAGTTGATCCTGGCCTCGACATCCTCATAATCCCCTTGTCGAGACTCCCTACCGAACAGTTCCCCAGTCGAAGTGTGGCCTGCCTGCCCTTTGTAAATTCCAATTCCCGAAGTTGGAAGGGCGCCCAATGTCTTAGTGCCCGCATAACCAATGATGTAGACAGTCGTGTCCGATCCCTTGACGTCCCAGGCTTCAAAGGTAAAGAGACCTCCCCATACATCATAAGCTCGAAACAACTCGTTTAAATCATGTCCCCAGAGAGTATTGCTGGTACTGGTCTCCTCATTGTAGACCATCAAACTACTAGCGGAGAGATTGATATGGCTACCAGTCAAAGAGAGCTCTTGCGAAGTTTCTCCGCTTCGCAGCAGGGTTAACGCTCTCGTGCTTCCTTTGCCAGTTCCGGATATATCGCCCTGCCATTTGTCAGAACCAGAAAACATCACATAGAACCCTTCCAGAGAAACGGTGCCCTCTTGTTTGACACCGGTTAACTGCTCTCCCTGTAGGCCCGTGGTGATCGAAGGATCAGGGGCCGTAGTACGAACCAATGGCGTCGTTTCTTGGGGTGGGGGTCTTCTCGGAGGTGGCGGCAAAGCATCGGGGGGAGGGGGAGCTTTTACTTCCTGTTTTTCTTCTCTCGTCTCCTTTCTCTCTTCCCCTTTCCTTGGCTCACCCTTTTCTTTCTGCTCTTGTCTTTCACCAAGTTCGGTTGGAGCCAATATCTCCTTTATATTCTCAGTGGAAAAACGCATGGGAGGAGAAGGGGGATCCTGAGAAGACTTAACGGTAGTGCCAAAACCGGAGGTCGTAATATTGATTGTTCCTAATTTGTTGCCTATAGATATTCCCCGTTCTCTTCCCCGTTCACCACCGAGGTATAAGACCGTCAATTTCCCTTGATCACCCAGTACGCTCGCCAAATAGCAGCCACGAACACCTATGACAGCCGTTTCCGTTTCCACCGTGACGTCCTTCGGAGAGTTTCTGGAGATCAAACCCGTCACCAGACGAAAGGCCCCCCTGCCAACCTTAACAAGAAATCTTCCCTTGGCTTTCGCGGGATCGAAGACAAATTTATCTATCTTGACTTCGCTGGAAGGGCCTAAAGTAAATATGCTCTCATCTTCGAAGAAGATCTGCAGCTGACCGTCTTTTCCTGTACGGATTGTTTCATCTTGATATACAGGGGACTTGATCTGCAGTGACCTGACCTTTTCATCAATTGAAATAGCCTCAACCTCTCCTCGTAAGATACCTACCTGTCCGACTTGAACGGCTGACCATCCAAGGGCGGTATTGATCAGGATAACGAGCATAGAAACGGGTAGAACTCGAAAGAAAACTCTGAAAAGTATGTTCATGGCTAAAACCCCTTACTTAACATAAATGTCACCTGTCTCCGTGTATAGTCATACAGGGCTAAGTTAGAGTCATTGCGTGTATAAGCAAAAGATATCACACCACTGAGGTCCCATGGCAGATTCTTGGAAAGATTGGTTATGAAACGGTGTTCTTTATCCTCACGAGTGTCATCGAAAAGAGCTTGCGCCCCTTCGTATTTCGGCTCACGATAGGCATATTGAAGATAGGCGGTTAAATCCCATGGCAGCTTTGTCAGAAAGCCTGCGGAATATTCCCATCCCTCGTTTGCTTCAGAGCTTGCCTTCGTGGTCTCCCGCGCATATTTTATGGAACCTTGAATCATCTGACCGCCCATATTGATAAATGCCCTGGGAGTAAACTCTAAAGAAAAGTATGACCCGTTGCGACCAGCATCATCTGTTCGATCGTAATGCCGATCCTGTAAGGTTCCAGAAAGGGTCAAGTCCAGGCTCGGTTTGGGGACATAACTGAAAGATGGATTGAACCCTATAAAAGTGGCATAAGGATCATACCCTAATTGTATTGAATCATATGAAACGGGGAATTGAAACTTATACTTCTCCCCAATGTACCCTGGCCCCAGAGAAAGGTTCAATGCACCCAAGTCATATTCGTTGAACTTATTGTGAAAAGATCGGAAATAAGACAGGTTATTGCTCCATATTTCACCGGCTTCCTGTCCTACATCAAAGGTGTGGCTGAAGTTTAAGCTTACCAGCTTTGCAAAATCACTCTGAGGTGTGGATGCCTCAGTGATGGTGAATGTACCTATATTGGTCTGTATCTCTTCATTAGAAGGTCCTACATTCACATTAGAGTCGAATTGATACCCGAGGGCTAGTCTGGTGCTTATCCGGTGAGGCGTAACCAGTTTTGATATGGCATCCAAGAATTGCTGGATGTTTTTCTTTACCGCCTCAGGGGGGTTGGTCTTGAGGACCTTTTCAAACTCCTCTCGGGCAAGGACAAAGGCGTTTAGATTGTAATAGGCTCGAGCCAATTCCAAGCGAACTCTGTGCAGGTCTTTATTGATAATCAGAATTCGCTCAAAGGCAGCAGCAGCAGCTTCATAACGCTGGAGTTCAAAGGCAGCCCTACCCAGATAGAAATTCAGATCAATATTCTCAGGGTCTTCCTTAACAGCCCCCCAGAGTATCCGATAGGCCCGCTCAAAATCTTTTTTCTGGAAATGTTCTCTGGCCTCCTGGTACGCTTTTTGGGATTTAGGCTCAATAACGGTCTGAGCAACAAGGACTTTTTGAGAGACGATTATGGAAGAGAGCAAGAAAAAGTAAACCACCAGTACCTTCGCCCACGATTTCATCCAGTTTGTGCCTCCTTTAGGAATTTCAAACCCTTCAAAGACCATAAAATCGTGGCCGTCCAACAAGAACCCTCATAATCTCTATGTTGCCGCCAACAATGGCGCAGGCCGTGGCATCGTTGTATCCTCTCGCAGCGGGGTGTCCTTCTATAAATCCATAACCTCCACGGAGTTGCAGGCAACGGTATCCTGACCACCAACGAATCCAAGAAACATAGAGACTCATATACCATAATTCTACATTCTTTCAAAGGGATTTTTTCCCGGCCCACGAAGACGCACGGTCTTGAGAGCAGATCACAACCAGTTAAGCCCGGAAGATGAAAAGTTGCCCTGGGTGTGCAGCTGAACAGTATTTTTGGGGTGCGCCCCTCTGGTGCACCAAGAAAAACCTGTTTTACAAAGCGGAAAAGGAAGTTTTTCGAGAGGAACTTATGGTTGGATTGAAGTCGCAAGGGGCTGTTGCTCAAACAGGAATAATGAGAGATTTGAAAAAGCATCCCTTCCTGCTTCAGAATATATTTTTTGACCCATCTAAGAACTTGCTCAAGGCATTTTCAGAAACTCCCCGCCTGTGGCGGGTCAAACACCTGAAAATGCATATCTTCCGCTTCGTTTAGATTGGTTCCCCAAAAAATTTATTGATTCATACTCAGGGATACTTTTTCATAACAAGCTAGGTCTCGTACTTATTCAGCCATAGGTGGACCCAAGAACCGTTTAGACCAAGGGAAAAGGGGGTTGGGCAACAGCCTAACAAGATTGGACCCTGGGGAGATGGGTCCAAAAGGCAAGATTCTTTAAGAAATGTCCTCAAATATGCTGAGATCCTCCAGATCCTGAAAATCAAATGTATCCGTATCCTCGATATTGATAAGAGCTTTTTCAAGCTCGCCTCTTTTTCTTTCCCATTTTGGGCGGCACTTATCACATACCCGGTGGGAAGCATCAAAGGATTTAAAACCCTTTCCACAGGCGATACATCGCCTCCTCTTACAGATTAACTCCGGTAACCCTACCTTTCTTCGAGCCTCGTTGATGGAGTCGTGTTCAAATTCTCCTTCAGTAAGCTCAGGCAACCCCTCTCTCTTGCGAATTCGGTTTATGTACTGGATGTAAGAAGCCACTTTCTCACCTTGATTGTTGCTAGGTGGGGCGAACCTTATGCTTCAAATATCACACCGTTTCCCATCAAAGTAAATAAAAATCCTTTGCCCTCGTCAAGTCTCCGATTTTTTCATCGGCATATCTTATCGATCGCCTTAGACTGATCTCCCCAGTCACCTCCCATTTAGCCAGTGAAAAGGATTCGAGCATTCTTCACTTGAATTCCTGACTCCTCGACCCCCTGGCCCAGACGCTGGCGCTTGCGCCAGGGCGGGCCTTGAATCCTCTCGATCCATGCACTAATTTCCTTTGCAGCGAACCTCTATTTATACTCAGTTAGTGCCTTCATATAATTGGCTCTCTCGAAAGCAGCAGGATTCGCCACCGATTTATGGCTCATTTTGCCCTTCATCTGTTCGACGGAATCATATCCGTGTTTATCCATCCATTCTGTCATCTCTCTTTCAATTTCGCTCAATCGTCCAATCCCGTTCTTTAAGAGAGTGGCGCACATCATGGTGACATCCGCTCCGGCCATGACCAGTTTTACGACATCAAGAGCAGTGTGGATGCCGGTCATCGCAGCAAGACTGGCCTCTATTCTTCCAAAGAGAATGGCAATCCACCGGAGTGGTAAAAGAGCATCCGTTGACGTGCTGAAAGAGATCGAAGGTTCTGTTTCGAGAGCATCCGGATTAATGTCTGGCTGATAGAATCGGTTGAAAAGAACAAAACCACTGGCACCTGCCTCATCCAACCGTTTCACCATGTTTGCCATAGAGCTGAAATAAGGGCTTAACTTCATAGCCACTGGCACGCCCACAGTGTCTTTTACCCTTTTCAGGATTTCCAGATATTGGTTCTCGACATCTGCACCCGATAGCGAGGGATCCGTTGGTATATAGTAGATGTTGAGTTCAATCGCATCGGCGCCGGCTTCATCAATCCTTTTGGCGTAATCGCTCC
>JBDRGH010000182.1:0-6132 GCA_043818015.1 Pseudomonadota bacterium | reverse complement strand
GTGATTTAGGGATATTTTGGGAACCACCTTTTTGAACTTCAGGAAACTATCCATACTGATCTCCTCCTCTTGCTGATGACGGGGCAAAAGCCTCATACCCTTTAATTTAGTGCGACCACCTCCTATAGTCAAGGGATTTTCCCCTTGAACCGCAGGTCTCTTACCGTGGGCTACCGCAGTGAGGGATGGTTCGGCCATGGTTGAAAATGCTCCAACGGAGATAGATACATCTGGCCTGAGGTTGTGGGACGTGGCAGAGAAGCCTTCCGAAAACGTATCATCCCCACCTTGTTCCACGAGTTTCCCGAATTTATAGTGAACCCCTTTATCCCTTCGCTCACTGGTTCCCAGCCTGTTGCAGAAATCCCTTTTCGCTTTGTCCAAAACCTTTTTTGATAAATCTAAGGCTTGCTCCAGGCGATTTCAAAACTCCCCGCCTGTAGCGGGTCAGACAGCTGAAATCGCTAATCTTTCGCTTCGCCAAGATTTATTAGCAAAAAACCTTTTAATGACCGCTCAAAGGAATTTCTGCTTGGGCAACAACTTATTCCACACTACCCTTTCGGGGCTCGCAAGTAGGCAATACTTTCCCTTTCCGTTCGGCTGAGCTCACGGTCGAAGGCCTGCTCACCCTCGGTGGGTGCCCCACTGCTCCAAGCGAATTTCGCCATGAGACAAAGGGGTTCACTATAAATTCGGGAAACTCCAGCACCTTGTTCACCTTGACTTCAATCCTAAATCCATGTATAGTATCCGACTGTAGATTGGTGTCTCATTCAGAGCGTATGGGCCCTTTGCTTCTAACGAGGATGCACTGATGTGCCCGCTGTCAATTACTCAACATGAAACTAGGGGAGAGACCCCATGAATTCAAACGGAAAAGGCATTACAAAGGCATACTTCCACAAACCCAAGAGGGTAGATACGTGGTCGAATCTATCCGTCAAGGAGTCATATACCCCTCAAGACTTGAGGGATACGGACTATGAGAGGGATATCGGTGATCCAGGAGAGTACCCTTATACGAGGGGTATATTCCCCAACATGTACAGGGGCAGAATATGGAGCATGCGCGAGATCAGCGGGTTTGGGTCAGGGACGGACTCGAATCAGAGATTGAGGTACCTCATGGAGATCGGTGAGACGGCGTTGAACATCATACCGGATAATCCGACACAGATGGGTATAGATTCGGATCACCCACTGGCAGAGGGAGATGTCGGCGTTCAGGGAACGGCAATCGATTCATTGAAAGACATGGAAGACTTGATAGAGGGCATCCCCTTGGATGAAGTTAGTTTTATGTTCAGCAGTCCCACAATAGCGGTATATGCTCTCTATATCGCAGCTGCTGAAAAAAAGGGCTACGATATATCCAAGCTGAGAGGAACCTTTTCCAACGACCCGATAGGGTACCTGTTATTTGGAAACCACACGGTGGACCAGAAACCACCGTCTCTCACGCTTAGGCTCGCCGTCGATACCATTGAGTACTGTACCAGGAATATGCCCCTATGGAATCCGATCAACGTAAACACGTACAGTTTGAGAGAGACGGGTGTGGGCGCCCCGCAGGAGATGGGATACTCCTTCTCCACTGCGACGGAATACATAAGAGAGGCTTTACGGCGAGGGATTGATATAGATTCGATTGCCCCCAAGATCGCCTTTACGTGTAACGCGCATATAGACCTCTTTGAAGAGGTTGCCAAATTCCGTGCGGCAAGAAGACTCTGGGCAAGACTGATGAAAGAAAAATTCGGGGCAAGGAACCCAAAATCATGGAAGTTCAGGTTTCATACCAACACGTCAGGCTGTTCCCTGGTCCTCCAGCAGCCGATGAATAATATCGTCAGGGTCGCTTATGAGGCATTGGCGGCCGTTCTCGGGGGTACCCAATCATTACAGACCTGTTCATATGACGAACCTATCTGTCTCCCTACAAAGGAGTCCCAGAGGATCGCCCTGAGAACTCAACAGATACTGGCACAGGAGGTTGGGGTGAGTAACGTAGCGGATCCATTGGGAGGTTCTTATTACGTTGAATCTCTTACCAACAGGCTGGAAGAAGAGATTCTTGCGGCAATGGGAGAGGTGGAAGAAAGAGGGGGTATGGTTGCTTCTTTAGAGAGTGGTTGGATCCTGGCAAAGATAACCGATACGGCCTACCAGTACCAAAGGGAAGTGGATAGTGGTGAGAGAGTCTTGGTGGGACAGAATGAGTATACGGTACCTGAAGAAGAGGAAAACGAGCACCATCTCCCGATACACCATATATCCTTCGATTCTGCCCGGGCTCAAATAGAAAACCTGAAAAGATTGAAGGAATCCAGGAATATAAAGAAGGTAAACGAATCTCTTAGAAGCGCATATAGAGCAGCTAAAAAGCACGATGAAAACCTGATGTATCCGATAGTTGAGGCCGCTAAGACGTACGCCACCGTGGGTGAAATCATGGGAACTATAAGAATGGCCTATGGCTTTCTTTATGACCCCTTTTCGGAAGTGGAGTGCCCTTTTCGGGGAATATCGTTCTGAAATTTTTCAGGATCAACGAGCTAGGTCAGTATAGATGGTTGAGAAAAAGGTCAGGGTTCTCATGGCTAAGGTAAGTTTAGATGGCCATGACAGAGGCATAAAGATGGTTGCCAGGGGGTTGACGGACGCAGGCATGGAAGTCGTCTATCTTGGTAGTTACCAGACAGTCGACAGAGTAGTAAATGCAGCTATCCAGGAGAATGTCGATGTGATAGGACTGAGCTTCCTCTCTGGTGAACACATGATGTATGTTCCAAAGATAATACACAAAATGAAGGAGCGGAACCTCCATGATGTTCGCATTATTATCGGGGGTGTTATACCAAAGGAAGACATCCCAAAACTGAAAGAGATGGGAGTGAGTGAGGTATTCCGTTCCGGTTCAACAATAGAGAGTATAGCCAATTACATACTGAACAATACCAGGATCTAGCTTCCAGCTACTTTGTGGGTTCCGACCTACCTTCCGTAACGACCCGGGGGCACGGAGATAGACGATGCGTTCGGCGTGAAAGAGCAGCGCCTCCCGTCTTGGAAAAAGAGAAAGGAGGTCAGAAATGTGACACGAAAGCCAACATCCATTTCCAAACAGAGACGTTACCTTTTTGCCGAAGGAGACATACTATGAAGAAACTGGCGTTATTGGTTCTTTTTCTTCTCGTTACCGTCTCATCGTTCTCACCGGCGTTCGCAGGTGACAGGTTGAGACTCTCCACTACCACCAGCACTGAAAACTCTGGATTACTCGATGTGCTCCTTCCTCCTTTTGAAAAGACGTACAATACAAAGGTTGATGTGATCCCGGTTGGCACGGGAAAGGCACTGAAATTGGCAGAGAATGGAGATGTGGATGTTACCCTAGTTCATGCCAGGCCTCTCGAAGACAGATTTGTAAGAGATGGTTATGGTGTAAACCGGAGGGACGTAATGTACAACGACTTTGTGATTATTGGACCGACGTCCGACCCTGCAGGGATCAGACCAACAAAAACGGCTGCTGACGCCTTTAAGAAGATTGCCCTGGCGCAAAATACTTTCATCTCCCGAGGGGATAATTCGGGCACCCATGTAAAAGAGCTGGCCATCTGGAAGACGGCTGGGGAGAAGCCGTCTGGGGGCTGGTACCTGGAAGCTGGGAAGGGTATGGGAGGGGTATTGGTTATGGCTCATGAGAAGGATGCATATACCCTAACCGATCGGGGCACGTATTTAGCTTTTTCCGCGCGGAAAGAGATCAACCTGCCCGTTCTCTTTGAAGGCGACCCTATACTCTTCAACCCGTATGGGATCATTGCCGTCAACCCGGCAAAGCACCCACAGGTAAATTATGTCAAGGCCATGGCCTTAATTGGTTGGGTAACGTCGAGGCAGGGGCAAAAGATTATCAGAGAGTTTGGAAAGGACAGGTTTGGAAAGCCTCTCTTCATTCCAGTGGCTGTGCCTAGCCCTTAATAGACCAGGAAAACCCAACTCCCGATGCGGAATTCTCTTGATCTTCGGTCGTAGTTAACTAAGAGCTATTTTCAGGGGGAGAGCCACTTCGTACACTGGTCTGCTGTTATCGTGGTGTTGTATGGAATACATATCAGTTGGTATCTTGAAGGCTTTCGGGTTAATCTTTTCCCTCGATAGGGAAGTATTCAGCATAACCATACTCTCTCTAAGGGTCTCCGCAACAGCGATTTGTTTTGGCTCTTTAGTCGGGATACCAATAGGTTTTATTATTGGGACGGAGCAGTTTCCCGGGAAGGGCGGGGTAATTACCCTATTCAATACTCTCATGGCCTTTCCGACCGTGGTAGTTGGTCTTTTACTGTACTCTTTTATCTCCAGGCAGGGGCCATTAGGGCCTCTAGGGCTTCTGTTTACCCCTTGGGCAATGGTGATGGGGCAATTTATCCTCGCGGCTCCCATTATAGTCGCTCTTACCATATCTGCCACCCAGGGGATAGACCCGAGGGTCAGGCTCACCGCCCTTTCCATGGGAGCAAACAGCTTACAAACTACCTGGACTATACTCTCCGAAACAAGGTTTGCCTTAATCTCGGCAGTGACCGCCGGGTTTGGCCGGGTGATCACGGAAGTGGGCTGTGCCCTGATGGTTGGCGGAAACATTCGTGGATACACGCGAACAATGACCACGGCCATAGCCCTGGAAACAGGAAAGGGAGACTTTGCTTTCGCTCTGGCATTAGGATTCATTCTCCTTATTGTAGCGTTTTTGGTTAATGTGGTCTTTCACCGGTTGCAGGGAGGAAGAGGATGAGTGTAGACACTTCTTGAGAAAGAATGTAGTTCTACGATCATCTCGAGGGCAACAATGGACGACTATCAGTTTACCGTTAAAGAGCTGACCAAACTTTACAATGGGAAGAAGGTATTGGACATACCCCATTTAGTAATCAAGAAAGGAATGATCTACGGGGTGATGGGCCCCAATGGATCAGGAAAGACCACCCTTCTTTCCATCTTATCTCTTCTAATCAGGCCAACCTCGGGAAGGATCTATTTTGAGGGATTGGAACTTGATGGCTCCAAGACCGACGAACTCACAGTGAGACGACAGATGACCATGGTCCTCCAGAATCCTTTTCTCCTCACGACGACTGTGGAGAAGAATGTAGCCTACGGTTTGAAGATCCGCGGTATGCATAAGAAAGACCGGAGACAAAGGGTTAAGGAATGCCTCGATCTCGTGGGACTGCCTGGTTTTGAGAAAAGAAAGGCCGGTGAGCTTTCTGGGGGAGAAGCCCAGCGGGTGGCAATTGCGAGAGGAATTGCCGTAAACCCGAAGGTCTTGCTCCTCGACGAACCAACTGCTAATGTCGATAAAACCAATAGAGAAGTCTTGGAAGACATCATGAACGAACTGAACCATAGATATAAAACAACTATCGTATTTACTACCCATGATTCGAATCAGGCGTATCGACTTGCAGACGAGATTATCGTCCTGTCTGATGGTAGGGTACAGGGAACCCAGTCAAAGGACGAATTTAGGATCGCCGAAAGGCTGGAAAAATATCCTTTGGGGTGAAATCTCTCATGGGTCTCAAACTAAGAATGGGTTAACGAACAGGTTCATGGTTTATCTCTGAAGACCGCTCCCGTACTGGCGGATGTTACCAGTTTCGAATACCTGCAAAGATAGCCCTCTTTTATCTCAGGTTCTGGGGGCCGCCAGTTTCTTTTCCTTTTTTCAATTTCTCCATCACTTACGTGCAATGTAAGTTCTCTGTTTGGTATGTCTATCTCTATTATATCCCCGTTCTCCACAAAGGCTAAAAGCCCTCCCTCCAAAGCCTCAGGGGATATATGGCCTATGGCTGCCCCCCTCGTTCCACCGCTAAACCTCCCATCAGTTATAAGGGCGACATCCTTATCCAATCCCATACCCGCTATGACGGATGTCGGTGTAAGCATCTCCCGCATTCCAGGCCCCCCTTTGGGCCCTTCGTATCTCACTACAACCACATCACCGGGCTTTATTCCCCCGCCCAAGATGGACTCTACCGCCTCTTCTTCCGAGTCAAATACCTTAGCCTTCCCACGGCTCCTCAACATTTCTGGCGCGACGGCGGACTGTTTAACCAC
>JBDRGH010000181.1:0-2399 GCA_043818015.1 Pseudomonadota bacterium | reverse complement strand
GCCGACATTTACCGGTAAAGACTCATCCAAAGCTTCGTAGTGCTTAACAATGACTGAAAATGTCTTGGGTTGATTCACTATGATTGGCTGTTCATCAGGCGGAATGATATGCAGCCCTAGGGATAGTTCTTTGGGAATGATTCCGGGGGGAATCTCCTCTTCCAACTCCCTTAGTTTCTCCTCAAAAACTCTTGATATCTCCCTCGAAAGACTCCTTAGTTTCCTCTCAAGATCCTTGTCTGTAACATCTCGTTTGGGAGGCTTCTCGGTGGCTTTTAGCTCCTCAATGAAAGTCTCCAAAGTTTCTTTGCATTTCTTATAGAGTTCTCGCACAAAAGGGTGTTCACGTATTAAGCAGTCGCGGAATGGGTCCAGTAGTCTTTGCGGGTTATTTACCGGGTGATTGGGATTGTCTGGATCTGCTTCTTCTCGGTCATCATATTCGCGAATTAGCTGGTCAATATACTCGCAAAACAGCTGGCCTGTCAGTATCCAGCAAACAGCTTCCGATTCCAGTTCAAAATAAGTGCAATCGTGTATAGCTGCGGCACTTTTAACCAGTATACCCTCTCGATAGGGAAGTATACCCTGTTCGAAAGGAGTCGGATGCTTATATACAACAAGGCGAGCCTTTGCTGCGGCATAATCGGGAATTACAATCTCCCCATCATATACCGGCTCGCCGCTGGGATACTTGTAAAGCAGCGGGTCCTCTCTTTTCTTATTCAGATCTACGAGCGTCACCTCTCGCCTGGGATTCGAAAACAGATCTCGCAGACTATAATATCGGGAAAAATCCTTTAGCAGAGTTTCATGTTGTGGGATTGGAAACCGGTTTTCAACCTCGATAGTAACTATGGTGCCATTGCCTCTTGGAATACCCAGTTTCTTCCGTATCTCACTGGTGACCTTCCCGGGGTGAGGTTCCTCAAAGCGGCATCTCAATGAAGGCGGGATGATTAGATGATTATATTCATCTTCTTTAATGCTTTCAAAATGAACGGTTCCAAACGCAGCGACATCTCTTGCGCCACGTCCGTGAAGTCCACGTCTCGGTTTCCCTTTTTCAAACCCCGAGGTTCTCTCGCCAAGGACCCCAAGTTTATGGTACATCCCCACTCTGTCCATTCCCTCGGCTCTGTCTCGCACTATTACGGTGGAAGGTTGCCCTATTTTTCTCCTCTCAATTTCGACGCGAATCTTGCCCGAAGCTTGTTTCCCTTCGTCCTCGAGATTGCGATAGCTATCATCAGAATTTGTAATGAGTTCCACCAGCCCGCGCTCAATTCGGCCTTTCATTGCTCTTTCCATGTTTTGCCGCTTGTAGCGAGGGTCTGCACGGAGTTCCCATTCCGTTGGAATTACAACTTTCGGCATCGCTTTCTCCTCCTTCTCACCCCAAAAGTGAGGCGAACCTCTTTCGGCAGAAATTAATATAGCTCTTAACATCTTCCCTTTTCAGTTCCTCAGCTATGGAGTAAAGCTGCTCCAAACGGTCGTTCAATACTTCTACTGTGGTGTTTATGGTACAGACAAGGGATTCGGCAAAATCGGCATGAGAAATCTCGGCTTGCTCTCCGCGGTCTCTGAAATTTTTGAAAGCTGCGCTCTCTATCAATTCCCTAAGCTTTCGATCTGCGGCTAAACGATCCCCTGTTGGGACCTGCTTGCCTAGATATTCCTCAATTCGTCCCTTGTTCGCTTTTACCCATTCAATCCCATTAGCGGTAAGCATCCATCCCCCAATGTTTTTTGAAGTTCTTTTCCGTTCGCTCTCTCCTTTAACCAATGCCCCATATTCCTGCTTCTTAGCCGCCTCCAAAGCAAAGCGGGCAGGTGTCGAATCTGGATATTGTGGGTATTTTACCCATGAGAACTTAGATGGTGCAAGCTCGTAGCACTTCAATGCGACATCTTCTGTGTGGACCCTTTTTTGCCATCCGCCCAGGAGATGCAGAGCGTAGATAGCTATATCTTTATCACTGAGCATATTCGCTTTCTCTTCTCCCATATCGTCCTCTGACGGACAAGATAAGTGTTGCAATTTAAACCAAGGCTATTGTTGATCTCGGAATATAGCCCGAAGTACCCTCAGAGTGCTTGCTCCCAAGGTGTGGCAATCCCGCATACTTAGCTTGATTTGGTAGATTGGTGCAGCGATCCCTGTTCGCCTTGGAAGCAAGGATGGAATTATCAAGGTCTACTATTATCCGTTCGCGGTAATCCTCTGCCACCTCTGGACCCCGGTTAACGGTCTTTACCATACCAGTTCCTCGCCCCTCAGAATCATATCACAATTCTAGAAAGACTTCGAAGGTTTTCTTTCACAACAAGCTGAACATTATGGACTTTTGTTACATGTCCTCTGGGCCTTGCCAAGCCGCCGAAAGCAGTTTAGG
>JBDRGH010000180.1:0-4645 GCA_043818015.1 Pseudomonadota bacterium | reverse complement strand
GATTCGAAGAAAGGCAAGGTCTTTAGATTAAATAGTATAGCTCGATCCTGTCTTTCGAGTGATTTTTTCTCAGTGAGGATTAAATAAAAAACCTCCGCCGGGTTATACAGAAACCCTTTGGAGGTTACGTATTGGGATCTTCCAAACACCCTGCCTCATATCTCACTCCTTAGGATAGATACGATTAGGGTTTAGGAAACTGTCTCGATAAGAACTGCAAGAGAACAACTGAAGGTCAAGGTGCGAGACGTGGTGTCATGATTTGGCGTCACTGACGTAATATATGACACTACTATACTGTTATAGCGTTGTCAAGCAATTGTTGAAGAAAAGTGTACTGATAGGAAATCTTGGGGACGGCTCTATGGTAAGGATGAGTTTGTTTGTTAACGGTATATTAAGAACAGCTAATACAAAAAACTTTTCGTCACTAGGGGTGTCCTCTGACTTTACTGCCTTGTGCGCTTTGTTTTACATATTGAGTGACAGTCTCGGTTCGTGTCCCCGGACCGAAAACCTCCCTTATACCCATTTCCTTCAACTTTGGTACGTCGTGCTTCGGAATGACCCCGCCAACAATAACGGGCATATCATCTATCTTTCTTTTTTTCATTTCCTCCATTATCTGGGAACATAAGGTCAGATGGGCACCAGAGAGTATGCTTAAACCAATCAAATTAACGTCCTCTTCTATAGCACAGGAAACGATCTGACCAATGGTTAAATTTATCTGTGCCATATATATGACTTCCATGCCGGCTTCTATCAACGTCCTTGAAATTAACTTGGCTCCCCTCTCGTGCGTATCGAGCCCGGGCTTTGCAATCAAGATTCTTAACTTTTCTGCCATCTTAGCATCCTCTCCTCAATATTTACAGAATACCACTTTTCGGCTGGTAAAGTCCAAATACATCAACTATAGCGTCTGTTATCTCTCCCACCGTCGCATTCGCACGAACGGCCTCTATCATCAAGGGTATGAGATTTTCGCTTCCTTCAGCTCCCTCTCTTACTTTCTCAAGGGCTTCCCGAACCATTTTCTCATCTCTTTCTTCTCTTAACTTCTTAAGATTCTCCACCTGGATGCGCTCCAGTTCTAGATCGACAGTCAATAATTCAATGGGAATCTCTTCTTCAACCCTGTACTGATTCAAGCCAACGACTACCCTTTCCCCGGATTCGACTTCCTTGTGGTAGTCATGGGCAGCCTTTGAGACTTCCCGCATAAAATAGCCGCTTTCAATCCCCTTTATGACCCCATCGAGCATACTTCCATCTCCCATTTCCTCTATGGCCTTCAACAAGTTTCCGGCGTCTTCTTCAATTTTGTTGGTAAGTGCTTCTATATAGTAGGAACCGCCTAAGGGATCGATGGTCTCGGTGATGCCGGTTTCATAAGCGATAATCTGTGACGTCCTCAAGGCAAGCCTGACAGATTCTTCACTAGGGATGGAAAGGGATTCGTCAAATGGATTTACATTTATTGACTGGGCACCTCCTAATGCTCCCGCCAGTGTTTGGATCGTAGATCGAATAAGATTATTCAGGGGTTGTTCTGCAGTGACAGTGAAAGCAGATCCCTGAGCATGAAACCTTATCATCTGGGATGCAGGGTTTTCGGCTTTGTATCTCTCCTTCATGATCTTGGCCCATAGCCTCCGAGCAGCCCTAAATTTGGCGACCTCCTCGAACATGTTCATGCCCGCGGTAAAATAGAACGCCAGCTTGGGGCCAAAGCTGTCTACATCCAGCCCTCTCTCTAATGCTCCTTCTACATATGCCATGGCATTAGCCAGGCAATAGCAGAGTTCCTGAACCATGGTAGCCCCGGACTCCCTTATCACGTGTGCGGTAATATTTATCGGAGTCCACCGAGGCATATGTTTGGTACAATATTCAAAGGTATCTACTGCAAGCCTTACCGCATCTCGGGGGGGAATCTTGGCACATTTTGGCAAGGCCGTGTAGAATGCCAGGAAGTGATTTTGAATAGATCCCGCCAAGGTAGGAATAGCAAGACCTTTTTCCATGGCCATAGCTATGTACGCTGCGAAGATAGCCGGAGAAGAAGGGTAGCTGGATAGTAACGCGACATGAACCCTGTCGATGGGGATTCCATCGAAGAGGATTCGCATATCTTCCACCGAGTCTATGGGAACACCACATCTGCCGACTTCGCCTGCTGCCATGGGGTTATCTGAGTCCAACCCCATGACTGTAGGAAAATCAAATACTGCGGTAACCCCGGTTTCTCCGTTTTCCAGCAAGTATTTAAACCTCTCGTTAGTCTCTCTTGCCGTTCCATAGCCTGCAATCTGTCGCATTACCCATAGCTTGTCGAGATACATCCCCGGATAGACACCTCGAGTGTAGGGAAACTCTCCGGGAAATCCAAGGTCTTTCAAATAGTCGTTCTCCACATCCGCGGGGGTATACAAGGGCAATTTATCCCCTTTCGAAGGGGGTGACTGTAAGCCCAAGCACTCTAACTGCTTCACAAACTTCTCAGAAAACCACTTGTCCTTTTCCCTTCTAATCTTCTCCATGTCATCATGCATATCCTGCCTCCCCTTGCAAAGATAGAGTTTCTTAGGAAGAAATTCTCTTCTTCAGTTAGACCGCGTACCTCTTACTTCATTTTCTATCCACCGTACCACTGTATTTGTATGGACACCGGTTCTGAAGACCTCTTTTACGCCGAGCTTCTTCAGGGGTGGAATGTCGTCTTTGGGTATGGCGCCGCCCAGAATAATCGGAAGATTTACGTTCTGTTCCTTCATCTTATCCATCATGCCCGAACACATCTCCATATGTGTCCCTGACAGAATACTTAAACCGATTATGTCCACATCTTCCTCGATAGCGGCGGACAGAATGTTGTCTACTGTATGCTTTGGCTTTAGATATATCACTTCCATGCCTGCATCCTTGCACGCCCTGGCAATCATCTTTGACCCTCTATCATGGGTGTCCAGCCCAGGTTTAGCGATGAGTATTCGAATTTTACCCTCTGACTTCATAGTTGACTTACCCCCATTGTACTAACCTAAATTATCTGAATCCTGTCGAAAAACCCAAATACCCCCCTCAGTGTTTCGACGATCTCTCCTAGCGATGCATGGGCTTTAACGGTTTCTATCATCGTCGGCATCATGTTTTCATCGGTCTTTGCCACCTCTCGAAGCTTCTCTAACTGCTTTTTGACCCTGGTATTGTCCCGTTGCTTCTTCGTCTCAATCAATCTGGTCCTCTGGACCTTCTCCAGTTCAGGGTCTACCTTCATGAGGGTCACGTCAGGCTCCTCCTCGTCTGGTATCCTGAATTTATTTTGACCAATAACGACCTTCTCGCCCGCCTCAATACCCTTAAGCTTGGCATGATCGGTTTCCATGACCTCCCTGGCCAAGAACCCGCTCTTAATCCCTCTGATAACACCATTTAAGATACTGCCCCCTCCCAGGTCTTCTATCTTCTTTATTAAGTCAGTTGCTCCCTCCTCAATCTTGTTGGTCAGGTCTTCTAATAAATAGGACCCGCCCAGTGGATCGATCGTGTCAACGATGCCGCTTTCATGGGCAATAATCTGCTGTGTCCTTAAAGAGATTCGGAGAGACTCCTCAGTGGGTAAGGCTAACGCTTCATCAAAGGAGTTTACATGCAGTGATTGAGCCCCTCCCAGAACTGCCACAATGGCGTGCAGCGTACAGCGTATGATGTTGTTTTGTGCTTCTTGTGCCGGAAGAGAAACTGCCGAGGTTTGAATGTGGTACCTCAACATCATAGACCGTTCATCCTTCGCCCCCATCCGTTCTTTCATGAATCGGGCCCACATCCTCCTTGCCGCCCTGAATTTGGCAATCTCCTCAAAGAAGTTATTCCCTGACGTGAAATAGAAGGCTATTCTTGGTGCAAAGCTGTCTATAGCCAGTCCTCTTTTTATGGCTGATTCGAGATACGTTAAGCCGAATGCCATACTTATTCCCAGTTCTTGAACGGTATTTGCACCCTGTTCGGTTATCTGGTAACCCCCAACATTTATGGTGTTCCACTTGGGAACGTACTTACTGCAGTATTCGAAGATGTCTGTAGCTATCCTGAGGGCATGTTCTGGTGGGAAGATATTGAGTTCTCCACAGTAAAGAGAGTTAGCCAGGCAGCTATTTTGAATCGTCCCCCGGAGTTTCGCTAGAGGTATGCCTTTGTTCTCCGCCAGAGCGAAATACATAGCCAGTATTACCATGGTACCGGTAACACTCTCGATTAATGCAGGGTTGACTTCATCGAGGGGGAGCCCTTCGAAGAGCCTCTCCATATCATCGATGGTATCGAGGGGGACTCCTAACCTCCCCACTTCCCCTTTGGCCATGGGATGATCCGAGTCATAACCCTCCCTCGTAGGGGTATCGGGAACAACCGCCAACCCGGTCCCGCCTTGACTTACCTGATATTTGAAGCGCTTGTTCGTTTCGTCCGGTGTTCCGTAACCTGTCACCTGTCTCATGGTCCATAGACGTCCCAGATACATGGACGGATGAACACCGCGGGTAAAAGGATATTGTCCAGGGAAACCGATGTCCTTAAGATAATCTGTAGAGACATCAAGAGCAAGAGGTGTGTAAAAATCCTTTCTTCCAACACCAGCCGA
>JBDRGH010000179.1:0-2189 GCA_043818015.1 Pseudomonadota bacterium | reverse complement strand
AGCCTAGCACTCTTCAACACAGTTACGCAAGGCGTGTCTGTTACCCAAATCCCGATATAGAAAAAGTAGACGTAGCTGACCGTCCGGATTTAGAGAGATTTTTTTAACCGCGGAATTGCTGATTCTTCAAATTGTCTCCCTATCCCGTATCAGGAAAGAACGCCCCCGGTGGGACATGGCCATTCCTCAGTTTTTGGGCAAACTACTCCGTTGGCTTTGTCTCTTGTCCGCTGTATTTGTCTCCTTTTTCACCCATCTGGACATAAGCTCAATTCAAAAGACTTTTTTCTGATCCCTCAAAATAGTTCCAATGCTTCCAAATCAATCATCAACTTCAGGACGACCTGCCCTGCGTGTTTGACAATTCGACCCGCCACTTGAACCATCTTCCACCGGAACGTGGCGATGGTCTGTTTCATCCATGATTCTAGACAGGCAAGTCGTTTGAATCCGACCTTCTCTATCAGGTTGCTGAAAAACTCGTTTTTCTGTTGCTATTCAACATGAGTATGTTATGATGGCACCAACTTTTTTGCTGGAGGCATCGATGCGACGGATATCGGAAAAACAGTCGATCATGCTTACATTGATTTCTCCGGAAAGCCGAGTTCCGAAGGACCATCCTCGCAGGCTGATTAAACGAATGGCTGAAGAAGAGCTGCATGGGACTGAGTGAAGCGTAGGCTCTACGGACTTCAATCTAACTGAAGGGAGGAAAAAATGGCACTGAAGCTCACGCTTGCCTTCTCGGATAACATCCGGGTACGGCCCCTCAAGGATGGCACAGTCAAGCCCGAGAACATTGACCTGGAGGTCGTAACGGATAACATACCCATTCGCTTTTACAGGAACCTGGCCTATGGCCCGGAGTTCGATGCTTCGGAAATGTCCATCTCGGAGACTCTCCTCACCAGAGAAAGGAACAATACCCTCGGCGGAGGCAAATGGGGCTGGACCCCCATTCCCGTATTTGTGAGCAGGGGCCAGTTCTGGGCTAACCTCTATGTCAACACAACCTCCGGCGTAAAGCACTTTGGAGACCTTAGAGGTAAGCGGATTGGTGTGCCTGACTACGTTATGACTGCTGCCCTGTGGTTCAGGGTGACGCTGAAGGAGTTGTACGGCATCGAGGCTTGGGACAACACCTGGTACAATTGCCGCACCAAGGAGCTGAGCCACGGAGGAGAGTTGGGCTTTCACCTGGAAGGACATGGTGTGGCCAACGGTGTCACTCACAATTGGATCACCGTTGACCAGACTCCGGACGTGATGCTTGACCGGGGAGAACTCGACGCCATATTCCCGCCCAACATGTCGCGAGGCATCACCGCAGGCGATTCCACCGTGCTCGACCGCTACGGCGGCACACCCATGGCTGGCAACCCCAGGATTCGAAGGCTGGTGGACGACCAGGGGAAAGCGGCCATCTCCGAATTTTTCCGCAAGACCGGGTGTTACCAAGCGAACCACCATGTGATCGTTAAGAACAGCGTCCTCAGAGAACACCCCTGGGTAGCCATGGAACTCTACAAAGCCTTCCAGAAATCTAAAGAGGTGGCTTACGAACGGGCCAGGGAGGCCCAGTCGGCCTATCTCTATTTCGAGGGAAACGATTGGAAGGAGCAAGCCGCCGTATTCGGAGAAGACCCCTACCCAATGGGCATTCGGGCTATGAGAAAAACGGTTGAGAGGGCCATTCAGGGTTCCCTGGAGCAGGGACTGATCAGAAAGCCTATCAAGGTTGAGGAGTTTTACTGTCACACCACACTGGATACTTAACCTTAACGTTGGTGAGCCGGTAAAAACCGGTAGAGAGTCGTGGATGAAAGTTCCATACGATGTCAGGGAAGGATGAAAATCATCAGTTTCATCCCTGTCTGCCGACTGGCAGGGAGGATGAGGAGGTGATTGAAAAGATCCTTAAGCATCTTGGGTTGTGGGAGATGAAGGCGCGACCTCCTCCTAAACCAAAGGCATCATTAGTAACGATGCACTTCGATTACTCAGATTCACAGATTTCATTCGCTGACTCCTTCTACGCCGACCCTGATTACCCTGATTACCCGGTGGATTCCTATCTGAGCTGATGGGGCTATTGATCTTAATTCGGGCGGATAGGGGACAGCGGTGGTCTGCCTATTGCAAGGGCTAAAACTCCAAATTTGCCGACTAAGAAGGCCGGAACTCCC
>JBDRGH010000178.1:0-3510 GCA_043818015.1 Pseudomonadota bacterium | reverse complement strand
ATAAATCTTGGAATTATTTAATTCCTATTGTCTCAATGATTTAATTGCTTTCTGTAGTGGTTCCCGAATCAATAGTTTCTCCCTTTTGGGGATTTTTTCAAGTTTGATTCTGGCAAACAACCTTGGATTTTCTTGCTCTGCCGCTTCCCTCGCTGGACCCCGCACCTCTTCTAGCAACTGTTTTATGAATAATCCCTTCATTTCATCGCTTAGTTTATTATATGTCGGTGTATCAAGAACAGGCAAAACAACCCTTTCGGACACAATGCCCATATATTTGCGAATCAAATTGTCTGCTTGTGGGTCTCCCACGGAAGGCACAATATCCCACGATTCAAATCCAAGCCTATCGAGTTCCTTTTCTAACTTGTTTTTTGTTCTAAGAATAATCCCTGTTGCCTGTCTCATTGCGGGATATTCCCTGGTTAATGCCTTCTCTCTTGTGGGAACATAAAATGGCGGAAGTTCCTTTTCTAACCCCGGTATCTTTTCCTTAACCGGACCCATCATTGGTTCTGACCGTTTCTCCCTAACCAGATATTCATCCATACCATACATAAACTCTTTGACTTGGTTGAACGGAGTAGCAAACCCTCCAGCTATTTCACCCGCAAATTGTTTCACGACATTTAGGGCTTTTTCTGGATCTCCTGTTGACGTCATTGCGGATAATATTCTATCCATCGCATATAAACCAGTACCAGCACGTAGGTTCTGGCTGAGTACCCCCATTGCTAGGTCTTTGCTTGTTAAGGAGTAAAGCGTTCCATCCCTTGCTTTTTTGGCGACATCTGCGACAAACATATAGGAAATAAATGGATTGAAGGGTCGCATATCAACGGTCTTATCTCCAACCTTCAATTCGTACCATTTCTCTCCTGCATATTCTGAGTTTCTAATTTGCCATGCTGCACCCAACATAGAGCTTCCAAGAATTGCCCTGGACATTACTTTCATGTTTCCCTGCCCAAATGCTGCTCGTTCGGCAGGAGACAGTAACTTCAGAATCCCAAGCGGACTGTACTCAAATTGAAATTTAAGGCTGTTGATTAAGAACCTTGGGAATGGCATTACAAATGTCGCACCAGGGAGCGACGTAACAAAATCTGTGAACTTCCTTCCAATGCTTCCCCATTTCGGTGTGGACGCAAAGGTAAACTCCAGGGAATCAGAAACAGCCTTATGGATAGACTCAAGCGGGATTTTGCCAACCTGGTTCTTCTCTATAATCTCAGCCAAGTTCATTCCCTCGGCCCGCACAAACTGATCTAATTTACCCATAAAAACAGCACGCCGGATTGTGTATTCCTGAAATCTGTTTGCTGTATTCAGGAGGTCTACCCCTTTCTGAATGAGTCCACCAGTCTTTGATGCAGATTCTATATCAGACATATAGGTTGAAAACAACCTGCTATATTCTTTGGGATGCTCTGCAAGAATCTTGTTTGTAATTCCTTTGTTTCTCTGAAATATTTTGAATAATTGTTCTACTCCATCAAGGGGATGAACGGTCTGTACCTTCCCAAGCATTTTCTGAAATGTGGCGTTTAATCCTTCCTCAAATACATTAAGACCCACTCGTCCTGTCTGTACTTCGGCATTTCTCATGGCCGTTGAGAGTTGACTAACCAAAACCCCACGCCAGGTATTACTGAATCGTTTCCAACCAGATTGTATGTGATCCCAGACCCCCACGCCCTTTGTTGCCTTATTAAGTTCTTCTAACGCCTCTCCTATCTCTGGCACTTCCCTTGCCAAACGCTTGCTTTCCATACCAAGTTTGCCTAACCATCTCGCATAGCTCGCAGCCTCTTCCCTTATCTTTCCGGCAAAGTCTTTTGCGGATATTCCGTATTTGGAAGATATTTCATCGAATCTTTCTGGATTAGCCCGTATCTCTTCCATTAATTGTTCGGTAAATAGTTTTTCGGGTTCTCTCTTGATACCCTTTGAAACCATTGATCCCGTAACGGCTTCGGACATTTCCTTGTGTGGCTCGAAGGCAATCCGTTCTTCCATTAAGGGCTTTGCCTCGCTTGCTGCCTCAGCACCAAGACTTTTCGCCTTAATTGTCCCCCCTATTTTTCTCCCTTCCTCTGCCGTCTTTATAATTCCAGGTTCCCATACCTCTTCCAATACATCTTTTGCTACGGTAGAAATTGGTTCTTCAACCCTTGGTGCAACCTTCTGAACAACTTTCTTGGTGGCTAACCCGGTAACTCCGCGAACAGCACCCCTACCTAAACCATAAAGCCCTTTTGCCAATCCTGGAAAACCCAACATACCCCAATCGGCTACACGCTTTGCAAGGGCTTTCGCGGGCATACCAAGTCCGGTAATCCCCCCCGATGCGGCCCACGAAATCATTTCTATTGGATCAAGCAGGCCGGGAGATTCTAGGCCAGGTTCTTCTGGGGGTTGTTTCACAATCCTATCGAATGGATTAACTGGAGCCTGCTTGTCTATTATATCGAATGGATTACCATTCATTTAAGATACTCCAGGTAAGGTGTTGGATCTATGTTCTTTTCCTTCATCCATGCGGCAATTTGTTTTCCAGAATGTCCTTGTGTACGTAAATCCTTTATTGTATTTACAATAAGTTGTTCGCGTTCCGATAATCCTTTCCCCGGACCAAATTCAATAGTACTCTTTCCCTGCGATTCCTTAATGGCATCAGCAATAACCTGTTTGATTGGGTCAACCGCCTTCACGGTTCCAGGTTTAATTGGCATACCAGAAATGGGTACACGCTTAGTATTAAAGGTTCTAGTATCGTAGCCGATCATTTCGTTTGTTTCTTCAATTATTCCTACGGCCTGAAAGTATGGCTCCTTGGCTTGAAGTTGTGTTTTACCCTTGATATAAGCTATCTTGCGTGGATCGTTTTCTGCCAAACTCAATATTTGGGCTTCAGTCATTGGGCGCAACTTAGCTTTTTCTTGTTCAAGACGCATCTTGCTTTCAAAACTTTCGGGTTGATTCTTGAATAATTCCTTGGCTAAATTAGTAAACGAACCAATGTCTCCCGTTTCTGCTAAAGCGGGAAGCATGTTCATTGTACGTTGCCTAATCCATGATTCTTCTTGTCCGGGAGGTGGAATGTCGCGGGTTGTAATCGTCCCGCCAAATGGAGTATTAATCTGCTCCATTCCGAATGCTCCCTGCATGGCTTTTCTCGTGCGTTCTTTCTGCATCGCATCCTGAGCCATTGACATCTCTTCATTTTCCATGCCTCTGGTAAGATGCTCTCGTTGCAACCCCTCGGTTTCAAGTCTTGATTGCCACAACTTTTGCATCCACTGTTGCTGTTCTTTCTGATCCTTGATCCCGTGTGCCTGTAACACTAATTGGGCACCACGCATGAAATTATCGCTGAATCCTGAATTCATTTCTCAACTCCCTTAATAAGTTCTCGAAAAGTTGTATGTATTGCTTCCGCCACCTGATCCACCCAATAAATTCTTCATAGTATAATATCCCATTGCGGTATCCATCATGTCCCCACCC
>JBDRGH010000177.1:0-2053 GCA_043818015.1 Pseudomonadota bacterium | reverse complement strand
CTTCCCCTGAAACCTGCAATCAGTGTGAGCTCAAAGGGCAATGCACCCGCGCCAAGGATGGCCGCACCCTGAAGAGACATGAAAGGCAAGATGAGCTTGATCTCATACTTGAGGAGGCAAAAAGCAGGAATGGCAAAAGAGATATCAAGGCTCGCCAACACATCTCTGAACGATCCTTTGCGCAGAGCACACCCCTTGGTCTGAAGAGGGGGAGATGGAGAAGGGTGTGGCGCATGCAGATCCAAGACTTCCTGATAGCGGCTGTTCAAAACATCACCATCCTCATAAGGAAAAGCAGAGCAAAATTGTCAAAGAGCCAGGCCCAATTAGTGGAGGGCCGTTATGATCTTGAAACCCGAAAGGCAGGGCTGTTCTCTAAAGTCACTCTCTGGGTCCGACACGGGCTATGGAAGAGGGGTTATCAACCAACATAATTCTTTGCAAGAGGAGTCCCAATGAAGAACCGCCTATCAAATCTCTTGGAACTCCACTCATAAACGCCCTTTCGGCAACAGCCCGTAAAGGTTTGACCCTGTTGTTAATTACTGCGGCTTATCAGTCCCAGTCAGCTCCGGTCTAGAGTCCAGCGCAAGGCGAAAATGATGAAGGCGGTTGCCCCGGCTTAAGAAATGAAAAACAAAGGGTCAGTTTTGAGTCATGAGGTCAATAACACTTTGTTACACGATTCTAGAGTTTTCACTGCCCGTCAATCTTTGGGCTCACACTAATAATCCTTTTTGTCTTGTCTACGGGGATCTCAGTCATTAACATCGGCAAACCTTCCATTCGCTTGGAGATGGTTACATAATCCTCAGTTATCTTGACAACCTGCCAACCGTTTATCTCATCGCCAACTTCTGCCACCCATTGCTGGCCTGTATCCATGTCACGCAATACCGCTCCTTCGGGATTTATTAGTACTTCAACTACCTCAAAATGCTGGGCATACGCAGGGAGGGAGACAACAAGAATCAATGCTATCACTACCGTCAAGAGCCTGCCCATTACGCTTACCTCCTTCTCATGCTAGTCAAAAGTACAGACAGAATCTGCGGGATATGGTCGATTCGAGACAGAATGATTAATCCAACTACTTTCAATATCCCTAAATCTATGAAACCAAGGCACGTATCGAATGTAAGAGATAGTGTCGGGATTGTAACCCGAATCACCTGGTGCCGTTACTCGGACCTGATTCCTTATGCTGGATATGACAAAAATGTCCCCCTGATAATTTCCGGGATAATGACCGAACCCGTCTCTGGAATCTACCATCACTATTTCGCCATCACTGGCACTGAAACAGAATTGCTCGTCACTAAGGACAAACAAGCGGGTATATTCTCCGGCTGCCTGATATGGAATCTTATAGTTATGAGATTGAAGCGAGACCTTTTGGGGATCACCAGATGGGGAGTATCTGATATAGACATCCTTACGATCATGGGCATAAACATCCCATTCCATAGGAGGTTCTGCAATTCCGTCACCATCCTGATCCACGAGTTCAATAGCGGCGGCGCCTCCAGCGTCGTAGAATTGATTGCTGAGGCATATCTTATCCATGCTGTTATAGTAATCCAGAGGGGTGGGCTCAGATATGTCTCTAAATCCTACAAATGCGTTCTGTGCCCCTTCACCGGTAGTCTCATTGTACACCAGGTAGAAATACAAGTCTGTGGCATACATGGGGATTTGTTCTTGGCCTAGGTGAAATTCAAATTTCACGTAATCATCCTTCGGTATTGACTGAATCCCCGGGAGGCTCTTCTGGATATGGCGGAAGGCAAAAACAGGATTAGGAGGTGAAGGTCTGAACTGGTTCTGTTGTGAAACCATGTATTTTAGAATGAGATGGACGGTTCCCCCGTTCATCTCTACATCTTCAGCGGAGATATTCTTGGCAAAAAGGGTGATGGTGTCAAAACCTTCGCGAGTCGGGTCTATGGAGGTTGGATCCGAGTCGGTTAATGCATAGACGCCGCTATCTGGGACACTCACCTCAATACCCCGCAACGATGCTTCCTTAAAGCCCACCCCTATTCCCTCACTT
>JBDRGH010000176.1:0-2176 GCA_043818015.1 Pseudomonadota bacterium | reverse complement strand
TGTTGCTAACCCTAGGATGAGACCAGACGATGTGGCCTAAGGTTAGGATCGTATGCGGCACTGGACGATGCGGGACGGTATCGTTCACGACACTGCTCAACAAGCAAGAAGGTGTCTATGCTACCCACGAGGGATTGATCCTTCCGTGGGAGAAAGACCTTGTCGCCTACTACCAGGGCTTGCTCCGGTTTATTCTGGACCCACGTGCCAAGGATGCCACGGTCATTGCTAATGTGGCTTTCTATTGGAAGAACTATCTGTCAGAGGTTTTCCGTGATATACCTGGCGTAAAGGTGCTCTTTCTAAAGAGAGACCGGGAAAAGGTAGTTGCCTCATTTGCCAGGATGTATAACAAGCGCAATCTCTGGTCAGACCCCGATGGACAAAATTTCACCGGCAGGAAGTCAGGCTGGCCGCTTGGGGTAATGTTCCCATCCTACGACCTATCCAAAGAAGAAGCTATCGGAAGGTATTGGGATGAGTATTATTCCGATGCCGATTTTTGGCTAGACAGATTTCCCGACAATACCATGCAGGTAAGTACAGAGGGTGCTCTGGGATCTAAGGCAGTACAGAGAGAGATATTTGACTTCCTTGAGATAGCTGAGCCGATTTTTGATACTAAGATTAGGGCGAACACCTCGAAGGATCAGGAACCCATCTTTGATCTTGACCAGCCGATCAATATAAAAGAGGTACAAGGGCGAGTACGGGCCATGAGCCTGTTTGGTCAGGCTGCCGATGTGATAAATCTTGAGAAAGATTTTGGGGTACAACTCAGCGATGAGGAGTGGGCAGCACTGATGGAGACTCCGGGGATAGAAAAACTATTGGAGGGGGCAAATGGTAACGTGGATAACGGGTAAAGCCGGGGCCGGTAAGACAACACTCGCTAAGATTCTTGCAGCAAATGATCCCATGGCGATCATACTCGATGGCGATGAGATTCGGGAGTGGTTTCCGATTGGATACTCTGACGAGAACCGGATCGAGCATATCATGCGAATTGCCAAGTTCGCCGCCATTTTGGAAAGACAAGATGTTCACCCGATTATTGCATTGGTAAGCCCAAGAAAAGAGTGGCGACAAGCGGCTCGGCAGCTATTTGAAGAATCAGAATTGATCTATGTTACTGGCGGTTCACTGTGGCCCGGAACCGAGTATGAGGAGCCGGACATGGAAGAGCTTGAGGATGGAAAGATAGCGAGGGGGAATCATGCAGTATAGCTTATTCATTGGACGTTACCAACCGCTTCACGAGGGTCACATCAAGCTGATGCGTCACGTTCTTGAGGAGGACAAGAAGAACGTCTGTATCGCCATCCGATCCACACCGAAAGACAACAACAACCCATTCTCGATAGAGCAGCGCTGTGCCATGATTCAGAAAGAATTTGGCAAGGAGATCTCTCAGGGACGGGTGGCCGTGTGCGTTATCCCCGACATTACCGAGGTCTGTTATGGCCGAGATGTTGGCTGGGGAGTGCGGGAGATTACTCTCAAAAATAATGGGGACATATCGGGGACAAAGATACGGGAACAACTACGCAAGGAGGGGAAGCTATAATGATAATGAGTGCGGCAGGACCAGCCCTAGATGACCTATTTTTAAGGCGACTCAAGCGCATAGACAATCGGTTGGATATGCTTTGGAGCAAGGGGCCTGAGAGATGGCTGATGGTCTATGACAAGGGAAACAACAATCTGGTAAATATGTTTCTCATCGAAACCGAGGATCACCAATACCGACACCCTGATCACCGTGATCTGGTGCGGATTAAGGCCGCCGATTTAGTGGCGAAGGATGCCGTAGCTCGCTACCGAGAGGCAGCGCAGTATATGGTCGATGTGCGCCAGGCCGACAGAAAGCGGGCCAAGGATAACATCCGAAACATGACTGTAGATGATCGTATCCAGCTCATGCAGGCGTTTTCGAAGTTGGCCGGATCAGGAAAGGGAAACTCGGCTTTTCGCCGGATTCAGGCGAAGGCCCGAGGGCAAATATACTAATTAGTATTATACCATAATGTGTTTTTGACCCAAATATACACACATATTTGTGTCAGAAAGGAGAACAAAAATGTCTATGGTGCTTTACAACCCAACAAATGAGATGTTCAGGATAACCTTTGGCGGAAAGAGCTTTCTCCTGAAGGGGGAGCTTTGTCTGGATAAA
>JBDRGH010000175.1:0-2019 GCA_043818015.1 Pseudomonadota bacterium | reverse complement strand
AGCAGTCACTGTGCTCGAGTTGAGTATCATTCCGGACATAAGTGGGGGAGATGCGTTCGCTTCTTTGGCGCAGTTGCGGCTTGCCTAACCAAGCGCATCCAGCGAACAGCCAAAAGCGTCACGCCTTTTGCTATCGCAATAGCCCCGCCACTTTTTGCCGCCGCTGATGCAGGCGTTCGGCATCCAAGCAGTTAGAGCACCTATGAGTATGACGGAGCGAGGTGACAGATGCCCCTCACGGGCAAAAAAGGGGACGTTGTTGAAAACTGTCACTTTTCAAAGGAAGCTATAGAAGGCAAACTGGGACATCCTATCGTCCCTCTGTCAAGAAAAAAGTGAAAGAACAAAAAGTTTCTTTAATAACGATAAGATAAATAAAGGCATCGTATTTCTCACGCACTTCTGCTCTCAGTTCTGATAGAACTTTCAGACAATCTTTCGGCGACCTCTCTCACCTATGAACGAATCCCCGATCGTTACCGTTATCCGGTATACCCCACAATGGAGCTACCTATCATCCCCTATCCAGGTTACAAGATTCAGTGAGAGGGCAGATACCCCTTCGATCCTCGAAGCCCATTCTTTAATTGACGAAACTCCTTCAGTTTGGTATCCTCTCTTTTGTTTATAGGAGACCTCATGTGTCCGAAGATCAGTAAATCTTTTTTCCTGGGCAGCGCGGTTTCGTAGAAATGCCATCCTCCGATCCGCAAGGGCTCTGTATGCAGGGGGATAGAGCATACCTCTTAGATATTCTCAAGTCGGCAAAGCTAGCAGTTAAGTATCTGGGCGGGAGAAGCAAACGAAGGGGGGGGCACGTTCGAGCAGAGATTGCTTTACTTAACATCTGCCGATAAGGATTTGATACCAATGAATAAGAAAACAATACCACCGGAGGGTCTCTTCTATGAAAGATTCCTTAGAGAAGGCCATTAGGATCATTGTTCGAGTCGCAGAACCCGACAAGATTATCCTGTTTGGTTCTCTTGCACGAGGAGATGGGTCATCGGAAAGCGATTATGATCTTCTGGTACTGAAGAAAGGAATAAAAAAAGAGCGCGAGCTAACACAGGAGATCTATCTGAACTTTAAGGATATGGGCGCCCCTATAGATGTGATTGTCGCTGATTTGGACAGGTATGAGAAACTCAAGGCTGACCCCTATCTTATCTATTCAGAAGCGGAAAAGAATGGAAGGATGGTCTATGAAAAACCTTGAGAGTGAGAAAAACTGTCCCCTTTCCCCCCAAAAATCCTCTATTACCCGATAAATTTCTCACCGCATGTATTCCGGGAGTATTTTCAGGCAATCTTTACCTGTCACTGCTGAGGCGCAAATAACTGCGCCATGTGCCGCACCGCTGGTGCCCACATCCCATTGGCTAACGGTATCACCGGTAAAGAACAGGTTTTTAATATATGGATGCTTGACGCCGGGCCTTCTATCACCCACCTGGCCGGGAATGGAGCTGCAGCCATACAGGGATTCAACAGCCGTAGTAATATACCACTCAAGAATTTCATCAAACCGTGGCCACTGCTTTCGTATAAAATCAAGTTGTGCTTTGTTCGCCTTTTGCATCAGTTCTTTATTGTGAATTTCATCTGGTTTTTTTGTCTTAATGCACATGTATGTGTGAGTAAGACATCCTTTGCCTTTAATTATTCTCGTTGAATCAACTTCGCTGATTTGCTCGAAGCCCCAAGGGGGATTTCCGCCGTCTAACTCAATTCCCGGCAAACGACTTATAAGATAAATGCCCTTGGGCCATTTCTTCTCAAGCGGCTCACTGGTCTTTATAGTCATCAGGATACCCCCCACGGATTCATAATTCTTAATTCTTCCAACGAGTTCCACCGGAAAATAATTTTCCGGAATTATGCTGAACACCTGATTCATCTGAAGATTGGATATTACGTTCTTTGCATCTATCTTTCTTTCTTTTCCGTTATCCTCTACCAAAACACCTGTGGCCTTGTGATTCTTAATGATAACCTCTTTGACTTTGGCCTTCGTAA
>JBDRGH010000174.1:0-7320 GCA_043818015.1 Pseudomonadota bacterium | reverse complement strand
CCTCGGGTAACGGTATCTCTGTAGAGAGTACCGGTAAAAAGTTATACGAGTTGAGAAAGGGTAGCAGTCTCGAGACCAAACTCCTGGTCGGGTTTTGTCTGATGATCAGGAGAGAAGTGATTGACAGAATCGGCCTTTTAGACGAAGAGCTCTTTCTGGGCAATGATGATCTCGAGTATTCCCTCAGGATGAGGATGAATGGGTTTAGACTCCTTATAGCGACCGATGTCTTTGTCTACCATAAGGGTCAGGGTAGCATTGCCCAGTTGAAAGGAGAGGAGAAGGAGAGATTTGAGAGGGGTGAGGAGGCGAGGATACTGTTTGAGAAACTCAAAAAGACCTTTGGCGAAAACAATATCCCAAGCTCTTCGGACCTGTGGGGACTTGAGCTCTTTGGGGTTACCCCTCAGGGTTATCTCTTCCAGGATAAGATGGGTCCCAAGAGGACGGAGGCAAGAGAAAAGATCAGGGTTCTCCATGTGGTAAATTTCCTTGATGTGGGTGGAGTAGAGACCATGCTTTTGAGCCTCCTCAGGTCATTGAATAGAGAAATCTTTGACTCGTCAATCTGCTGCATATGGCGTAAGGGGGATATGGCAGGGGAGTTTGAAGAAAACGGTATCAGGGTAGATCTAATACCACTACTAAAGGGAAACGAGATTGACTATTCAGAAGAAGAGTATCAGCGCCTGGTGGAAAAGATGAGAGGGTACCATATAATCCACTGGCAATGGGGTGGTGGGAATACCTTGGCAAATCGAGCGGCAGCAGAAGCAGGGGTTCCTGTAACGATTGAGACTGTGCAATGGCCGTTAAGGAGCAGGTCGACGGATGTGGATGCTGTGGTATCTGTAGGGGACGTGGTCCATCGTCTCCAAGAGGGGTTAAAGAGTATGATAATCTTTAACGGCTTTGATAGCGATAGATTTACAAGGGACACCAGGAAGGCATATGACTTTCGTTCACCAGTGATAGGAAGGGTAAGTAGGCTGGTTCCAGAGAAAGACCCTGAAACGTTCGTAAGGGCCGCAGGGTTCATCCAAAGAGAGGTGCCAGAGGTGAAGTTCCTTCTGGTCGGTGGAGGGCCAGAAGAGAGACGCTTAAAAAGCCTAGCAAAGCAACTCGGAGTGGATGTTATATTTACCGGGATGCGCAGAGATGTCCCGGAGCTTTTGGCCAGCATGGATATATTTATGTACCCGGTGAAGAATGAAGCCTTTGGGAACGTGGTGGCCGAAGCTATGGCGATGGGTTTGCCGGTGATTACCAATAGAGCCGGATCGATGCCGGAATTGGTCTTAGACGGTAGAACCGGGATTCTCTTGGACGATACAAATCCGGAGGCATTTGCTGATGCTGCCCTCGGCCTCTTAAGAGACCCCGCGAAGATGAAAGGATATGGGAAGAAAGGAAAGGAATATGCTCATCGGCACCTGAGCAGTAAACGGATGGTGGAAAAATATGAGAAGCTCTACATCGACTTGTATGAAAAGAAGGTCTTAGATAAGGACAGGTGTTGGGGAAAGAAAAGGACCTGCAACGCCCAAATACCGAGCAAGATGCGCAACCCTTCCGGTCCTTATAAGGAAAAGAGGGTTGCCTTAATTTACGACAACACCGTCAGACCTGACACCACCGGAGAATATTGTAAACGAGCGCTTGAGAGGCTCTGTAGTGTGACCCATTTCTTGCCCTCTGAGTTGGATCGGATCTCGGACGGTTTTGATCTGTATCTGAATATTGATGATAGTTTCAAGTACTTATTACCAGATAGATTACGCCCTTCGGCGTGGTGGGTCATCGACACCCATCTTCAATACCAATGGGATTTGATGAAAGCCCGGACATTCGATTACGTCTTTGTAGCCCAGAGAGATGGTGCCGAGAGGCTGAGGCAGGATGGCATTGCCAGTGCCACCTGGCTGCCCTTGGCATGCGATCCAGGGATACATAAGAAGTACCGATTAAAGAAAAGGTATGACATAGCCTTTGTTGGAAATGTTGGATCTGGTTTCAGGCACGAGCTTCTGAACCTGATTCGAAAAGAGTTCAAGAATTCCTTCATCGGTAAAGTGCACTTTCAGGAGATGGCAAGGGTCTACAGTCAATCGAGAATCGTATTCAATCGCAGTATCAAGAACGATATAAACATGAGGGTTTTTGAAGCCTTATCGGCAGGGAGTTTACTTATTACCAACGGTTTAGATGATAATGGATTAGGGGTACTCTTTGAGGATGGAAACCATTTGGTTACCTATGGAGATGGGGAAGAACTGGTAAAAAAGATAAGGTATTATTTAGAGAGAGAAGAAGAGAGAGAAAAGATTGCCGTTGCTGGCATAAAAGAGGTAAGGGGCAAACACACCTATGAAAGACGGATGAGAACGGTCCTGAAAGAGTGTTTCCAGCGAGAAAGGGAAACAAATAAGAGCAAGAATAGAGAGAAGATGACATCTGTAATTATTCCGACTTACAATGAGCTCGAATATACGAAGAGATGCCTTGAGAGTCTCAAGAGGTTTACCAAGGGAAGATATGAATTGATCTTTGTGGATAATGGCTCGACTGATGGAACGGTAGAATACCTTCGTTCCGTGATCAGTAATCCATCACCCACCATCGGTTACAAACTTATCTGTAATACGGAAAACCTTGGCTTTGCCAGGGGATGTAACCAGGGTATAGAGGCCGCGTCGGGAGATTACGTTCTTCTCCTCAATAATGATGTTATAGTAACCGAAAGGTGGCTCGAGGGTATGATACGGTGCGCCGAGAGTGATATCAGGGCGGGAATTGTGGGCCCCTGTTCCAACTACGTAGCTGGTCCTCAACTGGATACGAACGCCAACTACTCCACCATAGAAGAGATGCACAGTTACGCAGCTCAATTCAGAAGCCACAACCGGGGAAGGTGGTTTGAAGTAGCCCGCATCGTTGGTTTCTGCATGTTGATAAAGAGAGAGGTAATAGAAAAGGTTGGCAGTTTAGATGAACAGTTTGGGAGCGGTAATTATGAGGATGATGACTACTGTTATAGAGCTCGACTTTCGGGATGCCGATTGATGGTAGCAGGTGACGTCTTCGTCCATCACTTTGGAAGCCAGACTTTCATTGGCAACGGGATAGACTATAGAAAACAGATGGAGAGGAACAGGAGATTGTTCTTTGAAAAATGGAATGTCGAACCAGAACGTCGTCGAAGAACAATTAAGACCAGTGGGAAGCTATACCTTCATTCCCCTGGGCAAAAAGAGGGGACAAAATCAGCGAGAAAAGTGGCGGAACGTAAGGTGACCGATGGTATGAACTACATCGGTGCTGGGGAGTTGGAGAAAGCCATAAGGCGGTTCAAAGATGCCGTTGAAACAGATCCCGGCTACTCCGAAGGCTACAATAGTTTGGGCTGTGCCCTCTTTAGGATGGGTAGACTGCAAGAGGCAGAGGAGAGTTTTAATAAGGCTATTGAGTTAAGTGAGGCCAACATAACTCTCTGGAAGAACCTTGGCTATCTATATCTTGCCTCTAAGAGATACGCGGATTCGAAGAGAATCTTCGAGACGGTATTTCCAAATAACTATCAAGATATGGATATCATTATGAGTCTCGGGCAGATAGCCCTTGCAGAGAACAGAAGACGGGAAGCCGAGAGGTTTTTTTCTAAAGGGGTGGCTATCGATCCCGAGTATGCAGAAGCCCATTTTCACCTCGGTATTCTGTATAAGAGTCAAGAGCAATGGGAGCGAGCCGAAAAGAGTTTCAGGCAGGCAATAGCGGTAGATCCGAAGAATTTTTTACCGTACAATGCGTTAGGTTATTGTTACATCCACCAGAACAGGGAGAAAGAGGCCCTGGATTTCTTCCAAAGATCCCTGAGATTGAATCCTGAACAGCCAGACATAAGGGAGATGGTAGGTAATAAGTAATGGATCGTTTTCACATTAGTTGATGGATTTGGAGGATCCAAGGCCCGCCCTGGCGCAAGCGCCAGCGTCTGGGCCAGGGGGTCAAGGTTTCAGGGATTCGAGTGAAGAATCCTCAAAGCCTTTTCACCAACGAAGTGAGAGAAAGACCTGGGTAGTTCGTCCTGAAAAATTCCCTTTTCCGCTCCGAAGCGCAGGTTTTTTGACCCATCTATGACTCACTTCAGGCATTTTCAGAAACTCGCCCTTCGGGCTCAAACATCTGAAAATGCTTATCAGCCGCTTCGTCAGGATGGGTACCCCAAAAACCCTGTTCACCTGTCTGCGTGCCTGCCTGTGCCAGCACGGCAGACAGGCAACGCACAGGCAGATGTTCGCTCCAAAGGAAATTTTTCGTTTTTCAGGGGGAACTAAGCAGTAGATGCATCCAGTCGCTTTCGGGATCACTTTGGCCGACGGGACATAGTCTCTGAAAGGTTGCCTTATGTCGAAGAAGATACGTGGCGTAAAACAGAAGAGAATGAGTTCTAAGAGCACATTCTCCGACTCCCGATCTGCGACCGTCTCCCTCTGCATGATCGTGAAGAATGAAGAAGCCTTTCTTCCTCGATGCCTCGATAGTGTGGGAGATGTTGTAGACGAGATAATTGTAGTGGATACGGGGTCTTCTGACAGCACCGTTGAGATAGCAAAGAATTACGGAGTCGAGGTTGTCCACCATGAGTGGAAGAACGATTTTAGCGAGGCAAGAAACGTCTCTATCAGAAAAGCGTCATCCGATTGGATCTTGGTCCTGGATGCTGATGAAGAAGTAGAGATAGAAGATGTACCGAAGATCAGAGAAGTAATAAGAAGACAGGAAATAGATGGAGCTTACTTTACTCTACAGAACAAGGGAGAGCATAACCAGCTCTGCAGCATGCATTATCTTATTAAGTTATTCCGTAACGGAAAAGGGATTCGATATGAAGGGAGAATACACGAACTGGTAGCCGTCAGGGGGAGGACCATCTTTTCGGGCTTGCGAATCAACCATTTTGGTTATGATCTCGACGCAGACAGGATGATGGAAAAATACAGACGGGATGTCGCTATCTTGGAGGAAGAGCTAGAAAGAAACCCCAATGACCCCGTGTCCCGGTTTTACTTGGCAAGGACCCGCTTTAACCTCAAGGAGTATGATGATACGATAGCCTATGCCGAGTCCGTGTTGAAGTTCATAGGTAACAGTAGCCAGCACATGGTCCTTCATCTATCTACTGCAAGGCTACTCGTAGACGCATATCTAAAGAGCGGTGAGCTTGATTTGGCAGAGACGGAGTGTCAAAGAACCCTGAAGATGTATCCCAACCACATCGATTTCCTTTTTAGCCTGGGCCACATTTTCTCAACAAAGGAGAGGTATGGAGCAGCGGTAATCACTTACCAGAAATATCTGAACTCGAGAGAGAACATGGATAGGGACCCATCGAGAGGATTCTTTTTCCGTTCGTTATCGACGTTTGGTAAAGAAGCGACTGTTCGAAACGAGTTGGGGGGAATCTACTTTAAGACGGGAAATATCCCGGGGGCCATCACTGAGGCTAAGAAAGCAGTTGAGTGTGATCCAGGGTTTACCACCGCTTATCTCAACTTGGGAGCGGCTTATGCGTCTATTGGGTGTTATTCTGAGGCGACACAGAGTTTCAATGACGCCCTTGAGATCGACCCCGAGTTCGTGGAAGCCAAAGAATATCTGGAGAGAGTTCGACATGAAAGGAGCAGAGGCGTTCTTGGCCAAGAGGCCTAAGTTCGTTTTAGGGGAATTTTAATTTTAAAAACGTTTGACATCTAACGTATCCGAAAATACCGGAAAGGTCTGGAGTTATAACCCAGAAGACACTCATATCGAATGAGCCTCGTGACTTCTGAGGTCTCAAGTTTATGGCGAAGCAACGGACTTGAAATGAGGAGGAAAAAAGATGAGGGTGACACAAGACGCTGTGGCAGGGCTTTCTAAAAAAGGCAGGGATTGTACTAATACGGGTGATAATGAAATTGGACGTCTCTATGCCTTAGGTGTCCACTATATTAAAATTGGGGTTTTTGATAAAGCCGATGGTCTTTTCAGGAATGTAGTTCAGTTAGACCCACGTCATGTATTCGCCCATATCAAGTTGGGCCATTTAAATCAGGAAAGGGAAGAGTATGAACAGGCATTGAACTCGTATACCAGTGCTCTCCAGATTCAACCAGAGAACCCCGAGGCCTTCTTCGGTCTCGGTGTATTATATGAAAAATTGGGTCTCTTTTCGGAGTCTAAAGAGAACTATCTGAAGGCCATAAAGGTCAATCCTCACTATAGTATGGCCCACAATAATCTGGCTTCCATATACGTAAGGGAGGGAGAGGGAGAAAAAGCAGTGGGGCACCTCAGGATTGCCCTTGAGGCCAATCCAAAGGACCTTAATCTCCACTTCAACTTGGGGGTGTTGTACCAGGAGATGGGAAGAAATGAAGCCGCTGTAGAAGAGTATCAGAGAGCCCTGGAGGTTAATCCTAACCATCCCGAAGTATTGAACAACCTGGGGAGCGCTCTCGTTATCCAGGGAAGGTTTGGAGAGGCGAGAGAGGCCTTCGAGAGCGTTCTAGAGATTGATTCAGGCCATGAGATGGCAAAGCGAAACCTCGATATTATAGAGGAGAGATACAGAAGGCTCAAAGAAGCTTTGAGTTTTTTCAGAGAAGGGGAACTGGACAGAGCTGCAAACCTTTTTTTGGAGCTAATCCGGTTGAATTCCCGGGATATTGCCGCGTATCTCTATTTGGCAAATATCTACCTCCATAAGGAGGAGTACAGAAGAGCAATGGAGGTATGCCAAAAGGCCGTGGAGGTCGAGCCTTACAATCTTGAGGCCCGTTACCACCTTGGCAATGTATCCCTGAACCTTGAAATGTTTGATGAGGCTGTGAGAGAATATCAATTTATCCTGAATGTATGTTCTGATTGGGCTGAAGTACACAACAACCTGGGGTTAGCCTATGAGAAATGCGGGAAGATGGATGAGGCCTGTTTAGAGTTTGACAAGGCCCTGGAGATTGACCCTGAATTTGCACTGGCCCATAATAATCGAGCAGTCCTGTATAAGAGAAAAGGCCAATATGAGAGTGCACTCGAGGGCTATCTAGAGGCTATCAAAATAGATCCTAACTATGCTGAGGCATATCTTAACCTGGGCAATCTATACTACGGACAGGGTAAGATCGACGATGCTATTGGTAAGTTTGAAGAGGCATTGAGGGTGAACCCAAACCTTTCCGTGGCCAGGGATAATATTGAGGCCATAAGAGGTGAACTCCGTCACTCCTAGTTTCCCATTCAGGCTGCGAAACATTTCTCCCCCAGTGTCAATTATATGAC
>JBDRGH010000173.1:0-2637 GCA_043818015.1 Pseudomonadota bacterium | reverse complement strand
CTTCCAGCCTCTTCGGGCTGGCTTTCCCCTTCCTGCTCACCCTCGACCTGTCTGCGTGCAACGCACAGGCAGGTGGGTACCCCACTGCTCCAGCAAATTTCGCCAAGAGACAAAGGAGTTCACTATAAATTAGGTAAACTCCAGTACAGTTGTAGTTGACAAACCAGCAAATGGCGTATATACCAACGAACTATGGAGAGTTAATCGATGAACTACTATTTTTAGATCATCTCCAGATTAGTTGATGGATTAAGAGGGTTCAAGGGGTCAAGGAGTCGGGGATTCGAGTGAGATATATATTCGGTTTTTATATAGACCGTGTGGTTCAAATTGTGAGTTAGGGACTCAAATATTATTATCTGGAGACGTGGGTTACATTGAGGCCAGGAAATTGAAGGAACTTTAAGATGGGATAGGAGAGGTTGAGAGGATGCTCAAGGTACTTATAAGGTCGTTGGGAAACAAATACCTCGCCCCTGGAATCCTAGAATCCTAGAATCCTTTTCACGAACTAAATGGGAGAAGAACCAAAAGGTTTTAATAACCGCTGAAAGGTATTTCTATGTGGGCAGAAGCCCGTTGATGCTGAGACGAAAAGAGAAGAGATGCTTTTTCAAGGCTCTCGAGAAATGAGGAACTAGAGGATATCAGGATGCGCGTGGCATTGGTGAATACGAACCGGATAAAGCCTCCGATAGCCCCCATCGGTCTGGAATATGTTGCTGAAGCGCTAAACGAAGCAGGACACCACGTTCAGGTTCTCGACCTTTGCTGGGCTGATGATTGGGACTCGGCCATAGAGGGTTTCCTGGGCATAACAAGCTTCGAGTTGGTCGGAATTACACTCCGCAACACCGATGATTGTACCTTCACAAACCGTCAGTCTTTTATCGATGAGTTTGCCGATATGGTGAGGACAATCCGCAGGCATACGGATGCTCTGATAGTGGTTGGAGGTGTGGGGTTTTCCGTTATGCCTGAGGAGATTGTGAAACTCTGCGACGTTCACGCGGGCGTCTGGGGGGACGGGGAATTTGCTCTTGTACAGCTTGCCAACCGCATCGAAGAAAAACGGGACTGGCTCGATCTGCCAAATCTGATTTGGTGCCGCGACGGCAGGTGGTATCGGAACCCGTCTTCGGCTCCGCCTCTGACAAACCTTCCTCCGATGAGCCGAAGTTGGGTCGACAACTGCCGCTATTTTCGTGAAGGGGGGCAAGCCGGTATTGAGACCAAGCGGGGATGCTCTTGCCGTTGTATCTACTGCGCAGACCCCGTGGCTAAGGGAAAAGAAATGCGAATCCGACCGCCGGAAGCCGTGGTTGATGAATTGGAAAGACTTTTACAGCAAGGAATTGATCATATTCACACCTGCGATAGCGAGTTCAATTTGCCAGAGGTGCACGCCTTCCAGGTATGCAAGGAGATTATCCGCCGCAATCTCAGTGACAGACTCCGTTGGTATGCCTACTGTTCACCAGTTCAGTTCTCTCTCGATCTTGCAGAACTTATGCGCCGTGCAGGATGCGTCGGAATTAATTTTGGGGTAGACAACGGTGATGAGGAGATGTTGAAACGGTTAAGGCGAGATTTTACACCGGAGGACATCCTGAGTGCAGCCCATTCGTGTAAAACGGTGGGCATAGCGGTTATGTTCGACCTGTTGCTTGGCTCGCCCGGAGAGACAAAGGAGAGCCTCACTCGTACCATTGAGTTAATGAGGAAGGCCGCGCCGGAGCGGGTTGGTGTGGCGGTAGGCGTGCGGGTCTATCCGGGGACAGAGCTTGCAACTCTGGTGATCCAAGACCAGCTAAAGGAAGGTCTTGTCGGCGGGCATGCACATTCAGCCCCTCTCTTCTTCATTGAGCCGAGGATTGCCCCCTTCGCTTTTGAGCTTCTTGATGAGCTCACGGATGGCGACAGTCGTTTCTTCTTCTTTGACCCATCAAGGCCCGACAGAAACTATAATTACAACGCCAACCAACTGCTCGTAGAGGCGATCCATGAAGGATATCGGGGGGCATACTGGGATATTCTCCGCAGGTATGGGTAGGTTTTTCTCAACTCGCCCTCTTCGGTAGGTAGGTACAGTAGGGCTCCTCCTGTAGATAGTCTCCGGTCAATTCATACGCCCTGGCTCTGCACCCCCCACAAACCTGTCGGTATTCACACACCCCGCATTTCCCCTTGTACCCGTCAAAATCCCTCAGTGACTGAAATATATTTGAGTTTTTCCATATATCTTTTAGGGTAGATTTTCGAAGATCCCCGCAGTTGATTTCCAGATAACCACAGGGCTGAACCACCCCTGTGTGGGATATAAAACAGAAGGACACCCCCCCGAGGCAACCCCTGGTTACGGCGTCCAATCCATGGGTTTCGAATGTTATCTTCTTCCCCTCGTCTCTTGCTCTCTCTCGAAGGATGCGGTAGTAGTGAGGGGCGCATGTGGCCTTCAAATGTATGGGAACCTTTTCTCTCTGGTCGTAAAACCAGTGGAGGATTCTCTCATACTCTTCAGGTGGGATGTCATTGTCCCTCAGCTCTCTCGCCCTACCTGTCGGGACTATGAGGAATATATGATGAGCGCAAGCCCCGAGGTCAGTAGCCAACTTAAGGATATCCGAGATTTCCTGC
>JBDRGH010000172.1:0-10288 GCA_043818015.1 Pseudomonadota bacterium | reverse complement strand
AAGGCTGGTAGAGGAAAACCCGTTTATTCAGTTTGTCTATGTCACTGATATGGAGGGAAAAAAGACTACGCGAAATATAACCCAAGTGGTCGATAAAGCAAAGTATGAATGCTTTGGGTTGGGTGAGGATTTCTCAAACAGGGACTGGTTTATCGGACCTTTAAAGGATGGAAAGATACATATAACGGACCTATACAAGTCAGCCATTACCGGAGCATTGTGTCTTACCGTTTCAGCCCCGATTAGAGATGAAGAAGAGACCATTGTGGGGGTCTTTGGGGTAGATATAAGATTTGAAGACCTGACCAAGGTGGAACAGGAAGATCAATTCTAAGGGAGTTAACAGTGGAACTTTCCAAATTGAGCCCTCCTGAAGCAGGGAACAGGATAGGGGTAAATCCAGACAATTCTCTCGAAATACCGGATGATCCTGTAATCCCCTTTATTGAGGGAGATGGGGTTGGCTCGGATATCTGGGGTACCTGCTCAAAGGTACTTGAGGCCGCTGTAGCCAAGGCATACGGTGGAAAGAGGCGGATCCACTGGTATGAGGTCTACGCCGGAGCGAAAGCAAAGAAAAGGTTCGGAGAATGGCTGCCACAACACACCATTGGGGCTCTCAAAACCTATGTGGTGGCCATAAAAGGCCCCCTGGAAACCCCTATAGGGGGAGGGATAAGGAGTATCAACGTGGCATTGAGGCAGGAGTTAGACCTCTTCGCCTGTATCAGGCCGATACGGTACTTCCGTGGTGTCCCGAGCCCTCTCAAACACCCTGAAAAGATCAGTATGGTTGTCTTTAGGGAGAATACTGAAGATGTATATGCCGGTATTGAATGGCAGGTACACACCCCTCAGTGCAGAAAGGTCATTGGTTTTCTTGAGAAGGAAATGAACGTCAGCGTCAGTGAAGATTCTGCCATCGGGATAAAGCCTATGAGCGTACGAGGGACGAAACGCCTGGTGAGAATGGCAATACAATATGCCATCAAATATGAGAAAAAGAGTGTTACGTTGGTTCATAAAGGCAATATCATGAAATTCACCGAAGGAGGATTCAGGGATTGGGGCTATGACGTAGCCAGGGAGGAGTTCGGAGACAGGACGATTACCGAGGAACAACTGCTACGAGATTACCATGGAGAATGTCCCAGGGATAAGGTGGTTATTAAAGACAGGATAGCAGACGCGATGTTTCAACAGGTTTTGATTCGACCGGAAGAATACGATGTCCTGGCTCTTCCAAACTTAAATGGCGATTACATATCGGACCTGCTAGCAGCCGAGGTAGGTGGGCTTGGGCTATCGCCGAGCGCAAATATAGGGATGCCTATTGCGTTGTTTGAGGCCACTCATGGGACAGCCCCCAAGTATGCTGGGTTAGACAAGGTTAATCCCACCTCCCTCATCCTCGCGGGCGTAATGATGTTGGAATACATGGGCTGGCAAGAGGCGGCTGACAGTATCGTGAAGGCTTTGGAGAAGACCTTTTTGAAGAAGACAGTTACCAATGACCTGGCGAGGTTAATGGATGGGGCCACGAGGCTTACATGCTCTGAATTTGGATCGGCGGTGATAGAAAATATGTAGGGATGCGTTGCGAGTTTCGGATTTCAGGCGGTGAAAGCTTTGAAAAAGCATCCCTTCCTCTTTCAGAATATATTTTTTGACCCATCTAAGGACTTGCTCCAGGCATTTTCAGAAACTCCCCGCCTTCGACGGGTCAAACAGCTGAAAATGCATATCTTCCGCTTCGTCCAGATGGGTTCCCCAAAAAATCTATTGATTCAGATTCAGGGATGCTTTTTCATAATAGACTAGTCTCGTAGTTGATCAGCCATAGGCGGATCAAAAACTATTTTGGACAAAGGTGAACGAGATTTGGGCAACGGCCCATAGTGGTTTGAAATATAGCTGGCAAAGGAGGGTTACTAAGATGGGGAGAAAGAAGATTACTATCGTGGGAGCTGGCAATGTAGGGGCTACGGCGGCTCATTGGGCGGCGGAAAAAGAAATAGGTGACGTCGTATTAGTCGATATACTCGAAGGAATACCTCAGGGTAAGGCTTTAGACCTGTTGGAAGCTGGGCCGGTAGAAGGATTCGATACTCGGGTTATTGGAACGAATAGTTATGACGAGACCGTTGATTCCGACGTGGTAATTATCACCTCAGGGCTTCCTCGCAAACCTGGTATGAGTAGAGAGGACCTATTGGAGAAGAACAAAGAGATTATTCAATCGGTAACCAAAGAGGTGGTAAAAAGGTCTCCGAATTGTATCATCATAATCGTTACAAATCCCTTGGATACTATGGCCTACTTGGCGAAGAAGGTGAGCGGATTTCCAAAAGCTAGGGTCCTCGGGATGGCCGGTATCCTGGATACAGCAAGGCTTCGGACGTTTATAGCCATGGAGCTGAATGTGTCGGTGGAAGATACCCAGGCATTTATACTGGGGGGGCATGGTGACGATATGGTTCCTGTTGCCCGTTACTGTACTGTTGCCGGTGTCCCTCTTACACAACTGATGGCAAAGGAAAAGATAGACAGGATTATTGAAAGGACGAGAAAGGGGGGTGGAGAGATAGTCTCCCTCCTTAAAGCTGGCAGTGCTTTTTACGCGCCGTCAGCATCGGCTATTCAGATGACAGAGGCTATCCTCAGGGACAAGAAGCGAATAGTCCCCTGTGCTGCCTACCTTGAAGGAGAATACGGACTTAACGATATCTACTTTGGAGTTCCTGTCAAACTTGGATCGGGTGGGGTTGAGAAGATTATCGAGGTGGAACTGACGGATGAAGAGAAAGCAGCGGTTCAGAAGTCGGCCGAGAGTGTTAGGAAGAGTATAGCTGAATTGAAGTTGTAATCTGAGAGAGACTGTTGCCCAAACAAGCATTCCTTTGGGCAACAGCTCGACTCTGACAACGATTCTTACGAACCTTAAACTTTCCTCTATTTCTTGCACCATCATGCGAAGTTGAGGGATGGAACATTCTGTATTAGATGGGAGTGCCAGACGATGTGTCTTGTAAACCATAAACTGGTGTTTTGTTCCTGAGAAAGGACCGTCGAAACCAAGTTGTCGCAATCGATGAATGAAATCCCTGCGCCTACATGGCGTCCACTTGCTCACGGGTTGGCTCCCTGTTCAAATCAATTCCCCCTATGATTGGTAGAGGATGTCCAAGTTTTAATCCTACCAAAATCCAGTCTTCAAGTACTGAATGCAACTCATCCTCACATTCACGCAAGGTGTTTCCAAATGCTATAACTCCTTTGCATGGGGGGATCCTGCCAGCAAATGTGCCGTCTTCAAGCTTATCATAGACCGCTTGGGCCATTACCTGTTCCACATAGTCACTCAGGATATACCGTATTACAGGCATAATAAACCTCCTTGCTCATCATCCTTTGCTAAATTATAACAGATTTAAAGCATATAATGACAAAATTTCTCAATGTTATCTGACGTTGCGGGTAATCAATAAATAGAACCGTTTTACCAGCAAAATTTGGTAAATCCCTGTTGTAGTAAAGGTAGACCTTGACTGTTTGATGGCTGTATTTTCTTGAAACGAGTTCTCTCCTCAGGTCTTCAAAGGCTAACTCCCCTCTCTCCCCTCTTAAATTAAGAGGGGATGGGGGAGTTAGAGTAGGGTCTAAAAGGATTTCTTCTCCTTCGAAAACCGTTAAAATCTTTTCCAGAGTTCCATCTGAGCAGGGAACGCCCCAGTATTTCTTGTCCTTATGCCACTTGCGGCCTTCAATGGTTTTGACTTGTGCTACGAGTCGAGGGTCATAAAAGAAGGAAACTATTATTATACCTGAATCATCCCTGCCGACTGTTACTACCCCATAACCATCCACCTTTCCCTTTATCCTATGGAATATGGTTGGTTCTCAGTTTTACAGGGTGAACTCTCCCCTAATGGGAGAGAAAGATATAAATCCTGCCATTTTATCAAAAGTGCTGGACAAATTAGATAAGGTTTGTATGGTTTGATTATTGATTAAAACCCTAGTGGTGTCAAGGACTTTCTCATATATGGCCGCTCTGACTTTCTCTCCCACGAGGGGCTAGGAAATAGAGGAGACCGTTTGTTCCAAAGGGAATTTTTCATTTTTCAGGATGGAAAATTAAATTCCCAAATCCCTTTTCCATTCCTCTAAATCGGCCAGGGCTCTCTCTGCCATTTTTTTTCGTCTCAATTCTCTTCTGATCTTCTTCTCAAAAGGTGGAAATAATCCAAAGTTAATATTCATTGGCTGAAAGTCCCTATCACTCGTTGCGGTAATATAGCCAATCAATGCACCCATAGCGGTAGTCAGGGGAGGGGGGACCAATTCCAGTCCTCGTAGTAGTCGGCTCGCGTTAATTCCAGCCAACAATCCCATAGCCGAAGACTCCACATAGCCTTCGACACCAGTTAGCTGGCCTGCGAAAAGTACGGAGGGATTCTTCCTTAGCTGGAGCGTCTTTGTGAGCAGTCTTCGAGAGTTGATGAACGTATTACGATGGAGGCTTCCCAGGCGAGCAAATTCTGCATGTTCCAACCCGGGGATAGTATGAAATATCCTCGTTTGTTCATCCCACCTCAGTTTGGTTTGAAATCCCACCATATTGTATAGTGTCCCGTAGTGGTTATCCTGCCTTAGTTGAACCACAGCGTAAGGTTGCTTACCCGTTTTGGGGTTTAGTAACCCCACCGGCTTCATCGGTCCAAAGAGCAACGTATCTCTTCCTCTCTCAATCATATCCTCTATAGGCATGCATCCTTCAAAAGGCACTATCCTTTCGAAATCCCTGGCAGGTACCTTCTCGCCCTCCATCACGGCATCGACAAAGTTATAGTACTCGTCCTTTGTCATGGGACAGTTTATATAATCATCCCCGCCTTTCCCATACCGAGACGCCCTGAAAACTATATCGAAGTTTATCGAATCCGTCTCAACGATCGGGGCTATGGCGTCATAGAAGTAGAGATAATCGTCTCCGGTGAGCCTTTTAACCTCATCCTCGAGGCCTTGAGATGTAAGGGGCCCTGTGGCAATGATTGTTGGTCGATCTTCTGGAATCCCAGTCACCTCTTCGCGAATAATCTCGATGTTACTGATTCCCTTCAAAGACTGGGTGATGAATTTGGAAAACTCCCCTCGATCGACTGCCAGAGCGCTCCCGGCTGGTACGCTGGTTTGATCGGCAGCCTTGATAATGAGAGAATCCATTTGCCGCATCTCTTCCTTGAGAAGTCCTGATGCGTTCTCCAGAGAGTTTGACCGCAGGGAATTACTGCATACAAGCTCGGCTAGATCATTCGAGAGGTGGGCCGGAGAAAACCTTCTCGGCTTCATCTCATAGAGTACTACATCGATACCTCTGTTTGCAGCCTGCCACGCAGCCTCACAACCTGCCAACCCACCGCCGATTATCATTAGCCTGTTGGAATTCATACGGATCTCTCAGTCTTATTGTCCTTTGGAAAACAGGATCATTTTCAACCCTGGCGGAGACAACAACAGCTTTCAGTGACATTTATCCCTCGGGAGTATAATTGCACACTTACCATGATCAGGGCAATACTTTTTTGGATAGATATCTGTGCTCCCTGAAACCACCGCCGCTGGAATGCTGCGAAGACATGGAGAGCAGATTCATACAGATACATAGTGTTGTCAAATTATTACAGGATATGCGGCAGGTAGGACAGGAGGCAGATTAAAATCGCCCTGTGACCCGACGACATGAGGGGTACAATTTCCCCCTCATGTCGTCCGTTAAGGAGTTAGTTCCACTAAACCAGGTAGTTCTTATGCAGCCAAAGCCTTCCGTGCCCGAAGCAACTCGGCAAAGGTTTCTACCCTGGTTCGCAGGGCTTGAGCATTGTAACTCCTTGTATCATAGCAGTCCACCTCAAGTGAAAGGGTAGGTATGCCCAGGTCCTTTTCCACATCTTTCTTTACCATAAGAGAGTTTAAAGCTATGGGCCGACAGGAAAAGAGATAGCCCCAGATAGCCCCGTCCAGTTTCCACTCTTTGACCATCTGCTTAAACCGCCATGAACATCCGGAAGCGGAGTTATAGAGCCCAATCTTCATCTCGAGCTCGGCCTTTTGCTCACCAAAGGTGGTGTACTGGGTCTCCCATCGTGGTGTGGGCCAGAACCAGCAGATCCAGGGAACTGGATAGCCCAATCCCACATCTTCTATCATGTGAGCTATGGCAGGGTCTGAGAAAACAGGTATGGGAAACAAAATTCTAGGTGCGCCCTTCTCAACGGGGCCCTTACCCTCATCTACCTTCCTCTTAAGTTCTTTGACCAGATTGTTCATAAGTGGGGGGAGTTCATCTATTACCCTGCAACTGGATGCCGTACCTAAGTAACGAAAAAGTGACCAGTTGGTTGCCCTCAAAGGATAAGGATCATTTTTCTGCATCTCTCCTATACTGTTCATAGCCATCCAGAACTGCCCGAAAAACTTGTTTACCCTGTCAAAAGCCTCTTGTGGTATCTTTATATCCAGCACCTCTTCTAGCCTGGCATAGGCATCATTGATTTCTTTTCCGAGATACCTTACACGCTCCTCATCATAGTCGGGAAACTCGCCCCAGTGAGAATCGGCACAACTGTCTATAGATATAACCTCTACCTCTGGAAAGAGATTCTTTATCATATCATCCGTCTGACACGTCTGGTCGCAGAAAAAGGCCGATGTCAGAGTGGCCACCGGGGGCGGGATGATCCCTTCTGCAATAGCCCCTAAACGAACCTGGTTGAGTGAACAGAGCCCTAATCCTGGAGACAACCCGTTCTTTTCACCTGCCTCCAGTATGGGGTCATACCTCTCATTCCCAAAAATATTTCCCACTGCATTGGATAACAATGTCTCAGGGACAACGCAGTGTATTTTATCACTCGCTGCGGAAAGTGCTAACCCCAAGCCACCGATGCTGGGAAAGGAATAATATACGATCTTCTTCCCTTCATCCCCGGCATTAATGAGATCCACAAGCTCTCTCATCCAAAGGCCTAGTATCTTCCTGATCGGCAACATGTCTGCATCAAAGTATGTGTTTATCCTGTTCAAAGCCCGGTCACAGTCCTCCTTGCGGATCTCCAACTTCTCAAAGGCCTTCTCGATACGAGGACTCTCTTTCTTTATTTCCTCTTCTTCAAAGGTACATAGTTTCAATAACTCTGAATAATACATATCCCTATCTCCTTATCGTTTCAATAAAGGTTTCAATACGGGTAGAAAATGGCCCTACCTCGGCCTCGTCATAGTCTGACTCGATCTTCAAGGTAGATAGGCCTGTCCTCTCTTTGAAGAGTTTGGGAAAATAATGGGATTCAGCATCATAGGCATCACGGTACATCAATTGATACCAGATAGCACCGTCGGCATTGAAATCCTTTGCAAGACTGGATATGAATTCCACCCTCTCATTGTAGCTGGTCCGAAACCACGCTGGCGGTACCCTCTTCATAAAGTACCTGTCTGCCAGTGCCCCCATCAGATCACCGTTCAGGTTAACGGTCTCCCAATAGTGCCTCAACCCCTCGGCAAACTCCTCGGCGACTACCTCTCCCCCTGCCTTTTCGATCAAATCGAACATCTTGTAATCGCCCATTGCGAGGGTAGACCCTGTCAGGAGAACCCGAGGCCCTTTAAATGGGTTAGCCGCTTCCTTCATTTCGTTCTTGAGCTCTTCCAATAAGTCTACTACGGTTGCCTTGTCACCGAGAAATGAGATGTGGTTCAAGCGGGCAAACTGCTTCCCTGTTATGGGCAGGGAAGATGATTTCCGCATCAAGCTTATTTCCTTGAGGAGTTCCCTCTCTCTGTTGGATAGCGCTATGGCATCCCTTAATCTGGTGTCGGTAATCTCATTTCCCGTGATCTCTTCAAGTTTGTTTTTGAGGCGATTGAGCCCGTGAATGTAATAGTGACGGGCATGCTCCGTCTTCTTGTGGGGAACCCCGAACATAAAGAGGTCATCGGTGCCAAAGTAGAAGCCCCATACCTCGGCTATCATCCTAATGTTCACGTCTGTCACCGGGACCACCGTCAGGTCGATCATCTGGTAGATTTCGTCTTCTTTCAGTACCTTGTACCCGATCTGGGCCCGACAGAACGTATCCATCCATCGTGAGAGGTATGCTCCCGCAATCTCGACGGGAATGTGCTCTCCACCCCTTATCAGACCTACAGGGATAGCCCCAGCAGCATACACCATCTCTTCAGGCATATAGCCACCGGGGGTATAGCCGATTATCTTTTTCCCCTCCTTCTTTGCTTTGGCCAGATCTACTACCCTTGTCCGTAAGTGGGACTCTAGTTTGTCAAGTGCACTCATATTGCCTCCTTTCTCTTGGTTAGTTTGATGGTTTATCTTCTAGCCAATGATAATTCAACAATAAACCGTTAACCCCCCCCTTCTTTTGGTTAGTCTATGATAGGAAATACCAGGAACTGTACCAAGTCAGCATATGTACCCTGTTTTGGCCAAAATAGTACCAAAAGGAGCTCAAAAAAGTAAATGGAAAGCTAATGAATGGGAGTGGTTCAAATTAGTTCGTATTATGTTAGGTTTCTTTAAAGGCTTTAGTGAGCGTACCATTCCCGAGCCGAGAAAGTTGTTTTCAGCTGCTTATGTCCCCTTTCACCTTCTTTTAAAAAGAGCAGGCATAAGGGGTAGATTCACTGCCCCTTATGCCCTGTTATTAAGTCATGAACTCCAGTAAACTGACCAGCCCTCATGCTGCTTGATTTAAAGCCTTCCTTGCCCGAAGCATCTCAGCAAAGGTCTCGACCCTGGTTCGCAGGGCCTGCGCACTGTAACTCCTGGTATCGTAGATATCTACCTCCAACGCGAGGGCGGGTAGACGTAGATCCTTTTCCAGTTCATACTTTGTTGCAAGAGAAAGCAACGAAAATGGCCTGCACGAGAACAGGTAGTCCCAGACAATACCGTCCGGTTTCCATATTTCAGCAACCTGTTTCATCCTCCATGGGCATGCAGAGCCCGCACTATAGAGCCCGACCTTCATCTCTACCTCAGCCTTCTGTTCACCAAAGGTGGTGTAATTTGTCTTCCAGGGGGGAGTTGGCCAGAAATAGCATATCCACTGTACAGGAATAGCCAGACCGACACTCTCCGCCATGTGCAGAATAGTGGGATCCGTGAAGAAGGGCATGCACCACAGAACCCTGGGGGCACCTTTTTCTCCCACTCCTTTGCCCTCATCTACCCTCTTCTTTACTTCTTTGGCCAGCTCGTTCATGGCACTAGGAAGTTCGGATATTACCCTCTTACTGCATGCAGTGCTCAGAAAACGGAAAAGGCCAAAGTGGGCTGCAGCTAAAGGCACAGGGTCATTTTTCTGGAACTCGTTTATAGTGTTCAGAGCCATCCAGAACTGCCCGAAGAACTTGTTTACCCCATCAAAGGCCTCCTGGGTAATTTTAATATCCAACACTTCTTCTAGCTTGGCATAGGCATCATTGATCTCCTTGCCCAGATATTTGACTCGCTCCTCATCGTAGTTGGGGAATTCACCCCAGAGTGAATCGAGACAACTGTCGAAGGGTATGACTTCAACCCCTCCAAATCTGTGCAGGAGGAGATCGTCCGCCTGGCTGGTCTGGTCACAAAAAAAGGCTGACGTCAAGGTTGCCCTCGGAGGGGGGATTATCCCCTTGACTATAGCCCCCCAGCGAGCCTGATTGAGGGAACATAACCCCAGCCCTGGGGGTAACCCGTTCCGCTCAGCGGCCTCCAGTAGAGGATTATACCTCTCATTGCCAAATATCTGACCCAGGGCATGAGACAGAATGGTCTCAGGAACCACACAATGGACCTTGTCCGATGATAAGGAGACTGCTAACCCGAGACCACCGATGCTGGGAAAGGAATAGTAGACGAGCGTTTTCCCTTCCTCCTCAGCATTAAGCAGGTCCACAAGCTCCTTAATCCACAGGCCGAGCATCCTTCTGATCGATAGCAAATCTAAGTCAAAGTACGTCCGGATCCTCTCCAAAGCCCGATCACAGTCTTCCTTAGCGATCTCTACCTTTTCAAAAGCCTTCTCGATTCGACGGCTGTCTTTCTTTATCTCGTCGTCTTCAAAGGCACATAGTTTCAATAGCTCTGAATAATACATCTCTCTACCTCCTTATAGTTTCAATGAAGGTTTCAACACGGGTACTGAAGGGGCCCACCTCGGCCTCGTCATAGTCCGACTCAATCTTCAGCGTAGACAAGCCGGTCTCCTTCTTAAAAACATCA
>JBDRGH010000171.1:0-3483 GCA_043818015.1 Pseudomonadota bacterium | reverse complement strand
GTCAGATAGTAAGTCATGGTATCCCGCAACCCCGTATAAATGAGATACCCGACTGCCGACAAGATGATAATAGAAATGAGAATAGGTTTAAACTTTGCTCTCTTCTTCATCTTTCTCCTATTCATTTTCTCCCAGGATTTTCCCGTTTCCCTTTGCTTTTACGTCGGTGTCTGTGCTCAACTGTCTCGATAGCTCTTTTGCCTTTTCTAGCAACAGAGCTCGCTTCGTCTGATACTCTTCAGGATTGATTCCACCCGATTCTGAAAGATCATCCAATTCAGCTAAGGCTTGGAGCCCCGCCCGCCTCTCTTCGGTCAGGTCCATTCTCTTTAGTTTGAGAGTCCTTTCACCTTCTTTTTCCTCGCTCTTCTGGTATCTTCCGCGCCTCATAAATGGAATGACAAATCCAGCTGCGATTAACAGTATCACTAGACCTACAACGACCCATTTAAAGACGTTTCTCATCCAGGGGAGACGACCGAACTCTACGACAATCCGAGAGCCCGGAGGAAAATTCTTTCCTGAGAGATGAGAAAAACGCTTTCCTGTATCTCCCATAGATCCCTTGAACTCTAGTTGATCACTCTTTGCCTCGATCCCTCTATCGGGAAAGAAGAAATCAATATTACTTGTCCTAAGGTGGATGTTCTTTGTGAATTGATAATTTGAGCCCCCATAATTAACCGTGTAGGAGAATGCAATTCTCTTTATTCCTGGCTTAATATCCATGCTATCGGAGAAACCCTCTTCTGTCTTAACAATGCAACAGGACATCAAGGGGTCACTATACTGTACATTGGCTGCCTCTCGCGGCAAGGAAACCTTGAGTGTCTCTCTCTTTCCTGGTTCCAGTTCTCGAGATCCTACATACACTCTGTCTCCTCGGTTTTCCACGATCATGAGCTCATTGATCCAGAGCGAGCCCTTCTCTATTTCGGAGAAGATGTGATGCATTTTGACGTATACGTCCTTGTCCTGATCTGTCGTTTCGTAGACGCCTAAATCGAGTGGCAAAACCCTTTTCTTTCCAAAGCCACTCGCAGGGCTCTGATATTCTACTTCTTTGTACTTTGTTGATGTGTAGTAGACTCTATTTTCATCAACATCTATACCCTGAAAGGAAAAAGAACCAGTCCGGTCAGTTTTCGTACGCCTGATTTCCAACTCTTTTCCCTCGGCATATCGGTGAAGTGTGATCTCAAGGCCTTCCACACCCCTCCCGCCTAATGTTTTATTAACAACCCTCCCTTTGATGACACCCAACGACGAATCTTGAGCCATTGAGATAAGAGAAAGTGCAGGACATAAAAAAATGAAGATTGCTATGCATACTGCCTTCCGAATTCGCCCCATTGCTCAGTTGCCTCCCTCTGTTCGCTTCGTCTACGAGATGAAGTCACCTCAAGACCTAACCAATTCAGCCCCGCATTGAGAGCAAAACCGATCCCCCGTGGATCCCCTAGCGCCACACTGGGTACAAAAAATTGTAACCTCTTTTATCGACCTAATCTTGCGTAGCGCAGAAATTTCCCGCTCAATTTCGTCTTCGATATCTTCTTCGGCCGGACTTGCTTTTCTTTTTTTGTTCGACAGGACTTCATCAATCTTTTTTAAACAATCGATTGCATCTTGCGTATATTGTTCCTTTAACGTTTCATAATCGTCTTCTGATAGCTTTCCCATCATTAAATCGAATTCCAGCTCCCGGATCGTGGCATAGGCCCCCTCCTTCTGGAGGTTTAATTCCCTGAGTTGTTCATCTATCCTTGGACTATTAAGGTTCTCTACTTGACGTTGGGTGAGGAGGGGGCTGACAATCCAGTAGCCTGCTCCTACGATTAAACCTGTGATCACTAAGTATTCCAACATATCCAGTCTCCTATAATTCGAAATCCTTCAACTCTTTTTCAAATTGGTCTAAATACTTCCTGTCGGTAATCTTTGTCATATCTGAAGACCGAGACCTGTCGGCAATCTTATTCCTAGACGCCAAGCACCTGTCGAGAAAGATATAGATGCCTCCTCCCGCTAAGACTATGGCGAAAAAAGGGAAAATCCAGGCACTTAGATTAAACCCCTTTTTAGTAGGTGCAGCCAAAATCCGTTCGCCATATGCGTTTACAAAATATTGGATGATCTCATCCTTTGATCGTCTTTTATCAAGCATTTGACGCACTTCATCCGTAATCTGTTTCGCCGCTCCGCACTCCATGGACCCCTCACACGCGCTAACCACCATACCACATCCACAAGTGCAGGCAAGCTCCTCCGTTATTTCTCCGACCGTAGTCGAAAAAGCTGGAGAAATTAGGATAACTGACAGCATAAGCATTATCAAAAGTATTGATGTACCCTTTGGTGTTTGTCCTGATCTCATCTTCCCTCTTTGCCTTTCTCGTCAGAGACGATTTTTCTTCTTTTCTTCCGGTCCGAAAACATTACTATGACAGCTCCAAAAGCCATGATTCCGCCGCCAATCCAGAGCCAGACCACCAGGGGATTTACTAATATCTTAAAGGTCACGCTATCTTTTTCATATCCAGCCAAGATAACGTACAGATCTTCCTTTAACGTTGTATGAATTGCCACGTCTGTGGTCATTTGCTCTTGGCCTTTGTATAGACTCTTTTCAGGAACTAATACCCCCACTTTGTGACCTTCATTAAAAAGTGTGAGAGTTGCAGCCACAGTGTGTTTATTCGCTGTAGGATAGTTGGAAAGGCTATCGTATCTCAGGGTGTATCCCTTAATATTAAATGATTCTCCCTTCTTTACGGTTACCTGTTCTTCCGTGTCAAAAGCACTCCCACTTATTGCCACGAATATTAGAACAATGCCCAAGTGAACGATATAGCCACCGTATCGCCTCTTATTTCTAGCCACTAAATTCCATAACGCCTTGAGATAGTTCTCCCCCGCCAATGAGTGCCGAGTTCTGGTACCTTGGAAGAACTCGAGAAAGAGGGACACCAGAACAAAAATGCACAGAGTGAATGATATCAGGCTATAAAAAGAGCGAATTCCTGATAGGTACAATACTGCCGCTCCTAGAACTGAGACAAGAGAAGGAAAGAGAAACTTTTCTGCGAAATTCTTAAGAGACGATTTCCGCCAAGCAAAGAGAGGGCAGACGCCTGTCAATAACAGTAATGCCAACGCAATAGGCGTAACAACAGTATTAAAAAAGGGAGGTCCCACCGTGATTTTTACGCCACGTACAGCCTCTGATATGATGGGGAAAAGTGTACCCCAAAGTATGGTAAAAGCTATCCCAACGATCAGCAGATTATTGTATAAGAAACTACTCTCCTTGGAAAGCAAGGAATCCAGTTGATTTTTACTTCGCAGTTGGGGTAGTCGATAGATGAGGAGAGTGGACGATATCAAGAATACAATGCCCAAGAAAACGAGAAAAATCCAACCCAATGATGATTGCCCAAAGGAATGAACGGAAGCAACGATCCCGCTTCGGGTAATGAAGGT
>JBDRGH010000170.1:0-3592 GCA_043818015.1 Pseudomonadota bacterium | reverse complement strand
CCTGCGCTGAGAAGTGCGATAATCCCTTCCAGAAAATCACTCCCTTTGTCTTGGTAGTTTTGAAAGAGGACAATGGAAAGAAGACTACCAAAGATATAGCTGTAGCAATAAAAGGGGCGGTGGAAAAAGTGGGGAATATAGGTCCAGCCCCAACGGTATGCAGGAATCATAGTTACTTCTTCGCCGTAAAGCCTGACATTCTCTTGCCACCATAGTTCGCATATCTCTTCCTCACTCATCACTTGGTGCTGCCGAAGGTTATGAACGGCCAGTTCGAAACGGGTGAGCACATTTTGTCGAAAGACGTTGAAAAGTATTCCTTCGATCTGTGATGAAATAAGAGTTGACTTATCAATTCGAGGTGCCTCTTCTCCTTTGAGATGATGAGCTACTATGAGCTCAGCAAATGTGGATGCGGTTTCTGCGAGGACTGGCGCAGGGTCAAAATTGAGGTAACTCTGCCTTGCGGCAAGCCTATAATGGATAGCGTGGCCAAGTTCATGTGCGAGGGTTAAGAGGTCTTTTATGCTCCCGGTAAAGTGTAAGGAAATGTATGGATGCTGAGACGGTGTAAAACATTTACAAAAGGCGCCATCCTGTTTACCCTCCCTCATTTCTGCGTCGATCCATCCTTTTTCAAAAATCTCACATGCGATTCCATGAAACAAAGGGTGTAAGTCTTTCATGGCACCGAGGAGAATTTTTTTGGTCCTTGAGAAACTGAGCTCGACCCTCTCCTTTTTCAAAGGTGCAAAGTTATCGGTGAGCTTCAATCGCTTTACTCCGAGGATACGGGCTTTAAGGCGAAGGTATCTCCTTGTAAGCGGATAGTGGTTCTCCACTGCCCTCATCATGGCCTGGATGAGTGAGTCGCTCATCTCGTTTGAGAAATGCATCTTCTGCATAGGGGAGGGATGCCCTCTTTCGATATCTTCCTGGTGATGGTTAAGTATGAGGGCATTTAGAATATTCCTAAAGACTATACCATGGCTACCAAGCCCTTCATGAAATGTCTGAAAGGCGTTTTCCCGGAGCGATCGATCAGGAGAATGGAGAAGTGAGAGGACCCAAGCGGTAGTGAGGTATTTGCGCTCACCTTCAATTTCTACCGGAAATGAGAGAGAACCCATGAGCTCGTCATAGAGACTTATAAAAGAATATCTCCCTGGGAGTCTCCTTCTTCTTATAATTCTTTCCTCGCCTTCAGTGAGGGTGTAGGGTCTCATTTCAATTAGGTGGAGGAGGAAGTGGCGGTAGTTTGAAAGGTGCTGATGCGTGGCCAGCCCTTTCAGAATATGTTCTGGAAGCGCCAATATATAGACCTTATAAAAGGCTAGCAGCTGAGATACCTCTTCGCACTCTTCCCTGACTTTCTGCAAGAGTCTGATTCGGCGGTGATCTTGGGTGTTGGATGAATGAAAGAGAAGGGCAAAGAGATACGGTCTCATACCCAGCTCACAGATCGATTCGTATTCCTTAATGGAAGAGAGGAGGGTGTGGACATCCAGGTTTCTTTCTTTTAGTATGACCCTGTAGAAAGCGGCAAATGTAGAGGACCTGTCTTTCAATTTTTTGAGGTCGCTGTCGAGTTTAGGGTCCCCCCCTCCCTGGTATAGTGTAGATAGATTCCACACAATCCCATTTGCTGAACATGTAGATGTTCGTTCGATCATAAAGGAAGCTTGCTATGCCTCAAGATCTTGAGGCGTGAGGCCCAAAAAACGGTCCAGGCACTTAAAGAAGAAATCAATGTCCTCTCTGTTGTTATAGAAATGAGGTGAAAGCCTGATCATGCCTTCTCTTAGAGAGAGCGTTACCTTGTTTTCGGTCATGAAATGGTAAAGGGATTTCGGATCAGAGGAAGGAATGAAGCTTAGTATGCCGGAGCGCTCATCTTCGCCCATAGGTGTCAGGATTTTCATATCACGATCCTTCAGCCCCTCGAACAGCTGGTTGCAAAGCGCCAGCACATACGGATAAATCTTTTCTACCTCAACCTCTAGGAGCAGTTCAATTGCCGCTCCAAGGGCATAAATCCCGGCCACATTCATGGTCCCAGGCTCGAACCGCTGGGCATCAGGTTTTAGCTCAAAATGAAGTTTGAAAAACTCCTCTTCCTCTACCACGCTTTTCCATCCGACGCGGTCAGGATGTATTAGATGATTCACCTCCTTTGAAATAAAGAGGCCACCACATCCCATGGTGCTCAGAAGCCATTTATGCCCGCCAGCAGCCAAAAAGTGTATTCCACACCTCTTAACGTCAATTGGAATAACTCCCAGACTTTGAATGGCATCGACGCACAAGAGAAGTCCCTTTTTGTGACAGAAATCCCCCAGTGCTTCCAGATCACAACGATAACCAGTTGCGAAGTCAACTGAGCTCACCGTGATTAACCTGGTCTTAGAGTCCAATGACTTATCCAAATCCTTGATAGTAAAACGTCCGTTTTTTCTTTGAATCAGCTGTACCCTTATTCCGCGTCGTTCCAAGTTCATCCAGGGGTAAACGTTGGCCGGGAATTCAGGCATGGGAATCAGCACTACGTCACCATTTTTCCAGTTAAGGCCTGTTGCAATGATACTGAGACCTTCCGAGGTGTTTCCCACAAAGGCGATCTCGTTCGGTTCCGCATGGATTAGCATGGCAAAAAGGTGACGTACTTCCTCAACCCTTTTCGGCCAGTGAGGATAGCAGTCAATCCCGTGGTTGCTGAATTCCCGAAATAGACGCTCAACGGCCCTTACCACCCTGGCAGGGGGAGGAGAGATTGCAGCATGATTCATGAATGTATGGTTCTTCGTAATTGGGAATTCGGATCGATATCTATCAAAACCCTCCAATTTTATCTCCTCTTCCAGTCACCAGTTTCAGATGAGCCCGCGGGTACTGCAGTCGTAGCAGCTTTTTACAGGAAAGGTGGAATGCCAAATCCTGTGGACTGGGCTTCACTACATGGGAACAAAGTTATTTGCTCGAAAGTATTCCTCTTTCAGCATGTCCAGCCCTCGCTCGAATGCCAGATAGTGATCCTCTTCCCATTCCGATAGTTCGTTATAAAACTGTTTTACCTCTTCACTTTGGGCCCTTTGTGCACACGACCTGTAGAATTTCATTGAATCTAATTCCAGTTTCATACCAATGGTCAGAGCACTTACCTCAAAATGGCTGTCTTTGATTCTTTGCTTTATTGCCTCGCTAAAGATGGGATTTTCTACATTCTTCAGGGACTTCTTGCTCAGCTGCTTCGAGAAATCGTAGATCCCTTTCTTAAGCACAGAGCGATATTGATGTCTCAGATAATTATAGTGGCTCATTTCTTCTTCGGCCATTGCCAAGAAAGTCTCTTTCCCCATAAGGTCGCTTGTGTTCTTGGCCGCATTCTTATAAAAGTGGTGTCCGATTATTTCAGCCTCAATCGCTGTTTTTAGACCCTGCAAAATCTCTTCAGCTTGTTTGTCCATTTTTTTCTCCTTTCTTATTGCCGAGAAGACAACATCTCATCCTAAAGGCTCTGTCATCCCTCGCAGAACTCATAGACCCGCAGGGAGTCTGTTTCAATCCCTATGGGTATAAACGGTATATGCTGATT